>DAOVKY010000022.1 GCA_030631525.1 bacterium | reverse complement strand
CCCCCACACCACATCTGGCTAAGTGAATTCTAACATACACTATGTAGGTGCGCAATAGAAAACAGACAAAAGGACAGATACAGGGATCTGCCCCTACACCATCTTTAAAAATGCTTCTATAAATTTATCAATATGTCCATCCATAACTGCCTGGACATTTCCCGCTTCAGCGCCTGTCCTGTGATCCTTAACAAGGGTATAGGGCTGGAATACATACGAACGGATTTGAGAGCCCCATTCTATCTTCTTCTTATCTTTATTGTATTCCTGCATTTCTTCTTCCTTCTTTCGCATGTGGTATTCAACCAGCCGCGCTCTTAAGACCTTCATTGCAGTCAACTTGTTTTTAAGCTGAGAGCGTTCATTCTGACATTGTGTGACTATGCCTGTAGGCAGATGTGTGATACGCACAGCAGAGTCAGTGGTATTGATATGCTGTCCTCCATGACCGCTTGCGCGGTAAGTATCAATTCTTAGATCGCCTTCCTTAATATCAACATCAACCTCGTCCTCCACCTCTGCAATCACATCAACTGAACAGAATGAGGTGTGCCTTCTTTTGTTTGCATCAAACGGAGATATTCTTACAAGCCTATGCACACCTATTTCCGAACGCAGATAGCCGTATGCATAATCACCTTTAACTATAATCGTCACGGTTTTTATACCTGCTTCCTCGCCTGCCAGAATGTCCGCAATCTCTGTTTTAAAGCCTCTTCTTTCCGCCCACTTGATATACATCTTCAGCAGCATCTCTACCCAGTCGCACGCCTCAGTCCCTCCCGCGCCTGAATGAATAGTCATAATAGCGTTATTTCCATCATACTTACCGCTTAAAGTCAAAGTTACTTCAAATTTCCTATAATCTTCCTCCAGTTTCTCAAGCTCTGCGGAAATCTCAGAAGAGATTGAGTTATCCTTCTCTGATAAGGCGAGTTCAACCAGCTCTAAAGCATTATCTGTTTCTCTAATGAGGGTATCAAGAGGAGCAGTAATACTTTTTAAGGTTTTGATCTGTTTTATAATGCCTGCGGCTTTCTTGTTATTCGTCCAGAAGTCCGTCTTTGAAGTCTCTTTTTCTAACTGCCTTATTTCTTCAATCTTTTTTGAGTAGTCAAAGATACACCTTTGCGTGGTCCAGATTCTTTCTTAATACATTTAATCTTTGTTTTAAATGTTCCATCAACTCATCCCCTAGCCCCTTCTCTTGACAAAGAAGGGGAACATTCCCTCTCTCATTCCTTATTCAATATATCGTGAGTGCCGACTTTTCTAAGAATTCTTGTATCTCCCACCGGCACAAAAGTAATGCGATAGTTTTTAGTAATACTCATTTCCCAAGATGTTTCCTTAGTTCATTTATAGTATTGAAAGGGCCGGACATCTTTCCGTCTTTAAGCTCTTTCTCTGCTTCTCTCTCCCCTTCCTGCCATTCTTTGGTCAAAAACCATGCGTGGTCTGCCTCTATATTTCTCGTATTCCACATTGTAGTGGCGGGGCTTGCCTCCGCCAATTTCAATTCTAAATTTTTGAGCATTTGTATTTTAGTCATTCGTATTTGTTTCGTATTTCGGATTTCGTGCTTCGAATTTGCCCTTTCTTTCCTTATCGCTCATAAATAACAGTGATCTTTCTCTCCCCGAGCACTTCATCGTCCGTATCAAAAGTCCCATCGCCATTTTTATCCAGAATTGACTGGCCTGTGCAGATTATTTTGAATACGTTGGATTTTGTTGTTATGAGATTGGAGATAAATTGAAATGACGACGTAGCAGTTGATAAAACACTTATATAATCCACATCAAGAATTTCACCGATAGATTTAAATGCCTTAGGCGTTAGACTGTTTCTCTTGTCAACAATATCCTGTGCTCTATCATTACCTATACCTTGAAGCCCCTGAAGCACAGTACTGCTGGCTGTATTTATATTCAATCTTCCATATGTCTTTGATGCTGGTGTAAGAAGAACATAATCAAAGTATGTTGAGTCTGAATTTGAATCTTCAGGTGAAACAGCAACCTCCAGAGTAGTATCTGATATTACGACCCTGCCGAACCGCGCTCCGTAGTCTGAGCTTGGAACAATGATCGCGCTGTCATTGCCCACTCTCACTCTCATTCTTCCGCCTTCCCTGCCGTAAACATACATAATATATGTATCTGCTTCAAAGCGGTCTATTGTTGTGTACCATGTCCATGTATCCTCATCGTCTTCATCTCTTCCACTCTTTGCATTGAACCAATACAGGTCTCCTATAAATTTGTCAGCACCGACGAGGGCCTGCTCTTTTCCGAATTTACGCTTTATTTCATCAGCTGACATTGCTTCTGAAGCGTTCCAGTTTGCACTGCCAACCCATGTATGATCTCCAAATTCCGCGTCAAGCCGCCTTGCTGAAACAGTGATTTTGTCTGCGATAGCTTTAATCTTATACTCTTTCGTACTATCGCCGATATTTTCCCATGCCGCAGTATCTGAAACATCCGCAATTTCACCTATATTCGCAAATGGAGAGTTTTTAACCTTAACATCTATTCCCAGTGTTTTACCTGCAGTTTTATTACTATTAGCTTTTGTCGGAGTTCCTCTGTGTGAAGAATCCTTATATATCAGCCAGCTGTCAAAGATGCCTGAATCATTTAAGACATCTATATTAGTTGCTGCGTCTGTGCCCATAAAAGTCGGGTCATCTCTTTCCATAGAATAAAACTCACACTCCTGTATTACATGACTATCCCATAGCACCTGATCAACAATATGACCCGCGGGGCTGCTTGGCCCTGTCGGACTTGTTGTCGGAGCGATTGGCCCATCGTAAAGCCGCAAAGGACTGTCCATTAAGACCGTATCTGAAATAATATCCTCAAGAATTGTATTTGTGAATGTGAGCTGCCAAACTTTGTCCATATCAATCAATGGGTTGAAAAGCTCATCAGTAACCGCTTGTTGAATAGAAATTCCATTTGCCGCATTATTCTTCCAGATGCCAGCATTGTCGTATGTATCGTTCTTGTCTATTGCAAGAACCACTGTGTCCCCGCTGACAATTTCCCCGCTTGAAATTGTGCCGACCTGTCCGTTAGGAAATTCCACGTGCCAGCCGCTCATATCAATTGAGTTTGGCGAGATATTCACAATCTCAACATACTCGCAGTCAGGGGATTGGGAGAGCTCAACATGTGACCAATGATTGCCAATCGCCTTAGCTTGAATATTAATCCTGAATGTGCCTGTATTTGTTATTACTACTGTGTCGTCACCATCTGTATAAGGAAGGTCAGCTTCTCTTGTATCTTCCCATACATTGTCAGTATAAGAGTATGTAAGCCACTTTACTTTTGTTCCCGATGCCGACGTATCTCCGTAAAGAAGCACCTTGTATGTTCCTTTAGGAATGCCTGCCCAGTTCCAGATACCACTGTCAGCAGCAGTTGAACTTGTAAAAGTAGGCGTGCCACTCCACCCACCAACAGTTTTGCATTCCTCTGTTATATCAGTAGTCGCAGTTTTCCTGAACACAGGTCGGACCATAACCTCATTTATTCTTATGCCTTCAACGCCGTAGCGGGTAATTTCCCCAACATCAATCCGCGTTGAGCCGTTATCTCGGTCTCTGTAGTCAATTATATTCACCGCCATCTGAGCGAGCTCTGAATTTGTAACAGAAGTGTTAAACACGTCCCTTAGAACTAAATACAATTCCCTTGCATCACTTACCGCATTGATATTCAAGCGCGCTAATCCTGAATCCGTGAGGTTTTTGTCAGATGAAAAAGCTGTAAGATAGTGAGATGAATCATTATAATCATTACCTGAGAGTCCTGCAAGTGAAACAATTTCTCCAACAGTCACAAAAGGCGTATCTGCGCTGAGACCGCCTGAAGTAGTATATGGCCTACTGATATAAAATTCCGCAGGGTCATCTATTCCTTCTTTGGAGTTATCGGCTCCACTAACTCCATCATTATCTATTCCATCATTATTAAGAACAACGCTGTCTGCATTATCATCATCAATAGCATCGCCAACTCCTGAAACTCCTGCTGAACCATCTGTCCCATAACGCGCGTCTAAAATAGCATTTGCGTCTGCAGTGCTGAATAATATTCCACCACCATCGGGATCAAGCCTTATTTCTTTTGTCGTCCAGCCGTGTAGCCCGTAAGAAGTACTTCCCGCAGTATTTATATTCATCTTGCCCGACTCATCAATAACCAGAACAGCGTATCTGCCAATCAGGTTTCCTTGTGAATCATGCATATATATCCAGCGGGAATCCATACCACTGCCGCAACTAGCGGTTTGAGTCAGAGTAGAGCTATCGTTATCTATATTTGAATCATCGCCACTAGTATCCCCTCCAAACAAAGTGCTATCATACCCCCAGTCATCCCCGTACCAGTCATATCCTTCATAACTGCAAAAAGCCGGCGGCTGATTTGAAGGGTCGCCATCCATTTTCAAAACGCCAATCGCATGCTGGATGCCTGCTCTTGCAACGTAGTCCGCTTTTATCCCGGTCATATAATTGGCTGCTGCGCGCTGGTCCATTATCATGCTGTATGAAAAAGCAGCAGCAATAGAGGCAAGAACAGCCATAATTGAGACAACGATGATTAGGGCTATTCCAGATTGATTATAACTCATCCCCTTGCCCCTTCTCTTGACAGAGAAGGGGAATATTCCCTCTTTTTTCAAGAGAGGGTTAGGGTGAGTTAATTCATAATTAAAAATTGACATTCTACTCTGCTCCCGGTATAAACACAGTGGTTTCAAACGTCTGAGTATCTTCTCTCGCCTCTTCATCCCTTGTTTTAAGAACTATCTTTATCTTTTTTGGCAATTTATAATAAGTAGAATCATTGGTTGAATCTGTAGAATCCCAAGTTCCTGAATAAGAATCTGCTTCATCATTGTCATAGTAATAATAAAACTGAAGGTCTACTGCTCTAATTCCCAGTGATTTGTCGCGACTACCAGAATATCCTTCAAAAACAAAATCCAGAGATGAAGCTGTATAGTGACGCATAAGACCTGTATCTGAAGTGTCAGGATCAAAAGGATCCATTAACCAATAGCCTAGCTCACACATATCAGACTGATTACTTCCCAGATCGGACGTTGAATGTATAGGCGCAATAAAAAATAGTTCATCTCCAGTGCTTGTTATGTCTGCTGTGCTTTTTACTTTCCCGTCACCATTATCAACTCCCAACATATATATCTTCCTCGCCTCATTAACCATTGCGCAGGAGAGCTCTCTTGACATCATTCCCAGAATCGCCCTTGCGTTCTGATACCGCTCCATCCTCACATTGCCCTTTGTCCATGCATCAGTCCCGCCCTTAAAAATAGAGTAAATGCCTGTTATCAATAGAGCGAGGACTGCTGTTGTGATCATGACTTCGATGAGAGTAAAAGCACGGCAACTCATCCCCCTACCCCCTTCTCTTGACAAAGAAGGGGTAGCCTTTTCCCTCTCTGTCAAGAGAGGGCCAGGGTGAGTTAATTCATAATTAAAAATTGTCATTTCACATAGCATGTTACAAACTCCTCAATTCTGGTATCACCTCTATCATTACAGTAAATAGCTAAAGTAGCGTGATACAAATTGGTTATACTATTGTAATTTGGCGAAACTGCGTATCTCCAGGAAAAGCTCTCATACGGAGAAGAAAAAAATGTATTACTTGTTTTGGAAGTTTCCGGTTTTTCCTGCTCAATATCACTCATTTTCTGCTGACCGAGAAATGTCATTAGTGTATGGTCTCCTGCATGTTTGCTTGCCCTGAGGCCTACAGGGAACATTTGAATAAGCCCAAGAAGCGCAATAGACAGAATAGCCATTGAAATAACAAGTTCAAGAAGGCTAAATGCGCGGATGGAGCAAATCCGAAACAAATTAAAATTTTTAATTTTGAATTGAGACATTATTGTCTACTCGTTCTCACTCTACCAGTAAAACTTAATATAACAATAGATGATGTATCCTGGCGTGTTTCATCACTGACCTGAATTGTCCCACCCACCACTGCTGCTCCTGTGGGTTTAAAGATAATTCTTCCGACATTAGAATTGCCGGGATTTGAATCATTGGGAAATGGAATATTAGGAGTTTTAACTAAAGAAGCCGCCTCCATTCTTATTGTTTTTGGAAGCGCCTTCCAGTTGGTTACTGAGCCTCCTGCAGGATAAGTGGCAGGATCCCAATAAATTTTTACCGCATATCCGCTGTTATCTATGTTCATATTAAAAAGAACTGCGCACTTTTTCCTTCTCTTTATTGCATGACTGCGCGCAGTGCGAAGAGCGGAAACAACGATCTGCGCCCCACTCTTTATCCTGGAGTTTCTTGTGAACTGAACAAAGGAAGGCATTGCAGCAACAAGCATAATGCCCATGATTGCAAGAACAATCATTAATTCCACCGCTGTAAACCCTGACATTCTTTTATTCACTGTTTTATCCCTTGCTTTTATACTTAATTCTTAATCCTTATAACTTAATACTAAAAATTAGTCTGTCTCCGTATCCCAGCACGTTATATCGTCATCATCACCACTGTCATCTGCCTTATCTTTTCCAAAAGACCAGAGATCATAACCGCGATTTGTCAGCGGATTATGGTGAGTACCTGAGCTTCCTGGGGCAGTATATTTATACTCTGTCCCATAAGGGTCTTTTGGAATATCCTTTGAAAGATATGGCCCGCGTCCATTTGTCCCACTGGTCTGCAACATATCTTCTAATTCTCCATCTTCCCTAATATTGTGATTTGCACCTGATAAATTTGTGCCTCCAACATCGCCATCACCTGGATACACTCCATAATCCACCTGATACATTGCTAACGCGTTCTCAAGGCTGTGAATGTCCGCTCTTGCGCGTGTTTTCTTCGCTTTGTCAATCTGCTTCATAAAGTTCGGCATTACAATGCCTGCAAGAAGCACAATTATGCCTATCACGACCAAAAGCTCTATTAACGTGAATCCAGACTTTTTTTTCATCTCTCCTCCTCTAGAAATTAATTGTCTCTGATTGACCCTTACTGCTTGTTATTGTGTAGCTGGTTTCTGTAAATTCATACTTATAGACTACTCCCCATGGATCAGCAGGAACTGCTTTGCTTAGATATTTCTCCGACACAAGAACATCAAGACTGTCAGGAAGAGCTCCTTCATGATTAGCTCTGAACAAGTCAACACTCTTTCTCAAGAGCATTATGTCTGCCGTTGCTTTTCCAACCTTGGTTTTCTCAAGTTGTTTGAGATAATTGGGCACTGCTATTGAAGCAAGCAATGTAATAATCGCGATTACAACCAAAAGCTCAATAAGCGTAAATCCTTTTTTGAATTCCATTTCCACCTCCTTTTCATCTACCATATTACTATAAAGCAACATTTATGCCAAGTCTAGAATATCAACTCATCCCCTTACCCCTTCTCTTCCAAGAGAAGGGAGAGCCTTTTCCCTCTCTTCTCAAGAGAGGGTCAGGGTGAGTTCGTGCTTTTCCCTTCCCATGTGTGCGGTTTTTCTCACTGGCAAACTAACGGTAAAACTTGTTCCCTTTCCAACTTCCGATTGAACAGAGATCTCTCCATTAAGAGTTTTTATTAGTGACTTACAGATGTAAAGGCCAAGCCCTGTTCCCTTTCCCGGCTCTTTTGTGGAAAAGAACGGAGTAAATATTTCCTTTAAATTTTCAGGCGCAATCCCACAGCCTGTGTCAGTAAAAACAATTTCTATAACGTCTTCTGTATCACGGGCAACCGCAAGGGTTGCCCCTACATTTCTCCTAACATTTGTGGTTATAGTAAGAAGCCTGCTGTCTCCCATAGATTGATAGGCATTGGCAATTATATTCAAAAATATCTGTTTCAACTGACCTGGATTGGCTTTTATCTTTGGTAATCTTATAGCGTATTTTTTCTCTATTGTAAGGGCAGGCGCAAGCCCTGCCCCTACAACCATAACCTCATCAAGCGCCTTATCAAGCACCTCATTAACATCAATCATAGCCACATCCTTATCCTTGGATACTGAAATTCCGGAAAACTGGAGTAGATCAGTAACAAGTTTATTAATGCGTCCTGTTTCTTGAAAAAGAATTCCAATTTGCTCTGATACTTCAGGACCCGGCTTCTTAAAAGCATTCTTGATAAAAAACGCTGCATTATTGATAATAGCTAAGGGATTCTTGATTTCATGCGCCAGTTTTGCCGATATCTCTCCCATAGAGGAGAGCTTGTCCCTCTCCATAAGTTCAAATTCCGTATCAAGCAGTTCTATATTGACTTTCTTTAGCTCTGCTGTCCTCTTTTCTACCCTTTTTTCCAGCTCCTGAGACCATTTTTTAAGTTGTTCCCTTGAGCTGACAAGGGGTTGCAGACCGTTGCTGGAGGATGTGGGACAAGGGGCTGAAGCCCCTTGTTGAAAAGACGAAAATATCGGTTGGATGATAATTTTCCATATAAAGATAGAGGCAATGACCCCTAGAGAAAAAAAGATGATCGCAATAAAAAAGCCCCTGCGCTGAAGAAGAGGATTATTCCATACATTAATAGCAACATATGTAAGAAAAATAGATAATGCAGTCAATATAATTAGATACGCAAGCCTTGAAAATAAATCCTTAATCCTTAATCCTCTTTTCAATTCCATATAATCTCATCTTCTCATAGAAATGACGCCTGCTTAGACCTGCCTTCTTTGAAGCAAGGGATATATTTCTATTTGCCTTTTTT
>DAOVKY010000107.1 GCA_030631525.1 bacterium | reverse complement strand
CCCGCATCACTTTCCCAAACCGCTTGACAAGTCCAACTTCATTTGTTTTTACAATATATATGCCTGAGAGCAGGTATATTCCGAATAGCAATATAGCAAACCAACGACATAATTTATTAGTATCCGCCGAAAATGCGGATAGAACATCTTTTTTTAGTTCAATAAGATTTCTGCTGTCTTTATCCACTATTTACTATCCTTATCTGTTTTTTTGTTGAGATATTTGAACAGATCGGATTTGGATGAAAGAACAACTGTGGTTTTATCATCAATTATCCTCTTGTAAGATTCCAATGTCCTTATAAACCTGTAAAATGCAGAATCCTTTTCAAACGCTTCCGCATATATTTTTGTAGCAGCAGCATCTCCCTCTCCTTTTATAATCTCAGCATCTTTATACGCTTCAGACAGTATGTCGCTCTGAATTTTATTCGCTTCAGATCTTATTATGTCCGCCTTTTCTCTGCCTTCTGCGCGGTATTTGTTTGCAATTGACTCTCTTTCAGACTTCATCCTTTTATATACGCTCTCAACATTATCCTGAGGCAGCGCAAGCCGGCATATGCCTATTTCTTTTATTTCAATACCGTAGGAATCTATAGTTTTTTTGTTGCTATTTTCTGTTATCGCTTTTTCTATCTCCTTGATCTTCACAGCATCCTTTTTTGTTGATATTATTGATGACATTTCATAATTACCAAGAACGCTTCCAAGCTGAGCACAAACAATGTCATCAATCTTTTTTGCAGCACTTATATTATTCCCTACTGCCTGAAAAAATTCCAAAGGCTCATCAATCCTCCAGCATACAAAACACTGCACAATTATATTTTTCTTGTCCTGTGTGAGATATTCAATCAGTCTGGCTTTATAAAGCATTAGTCTTTTCTCAAACCTGTTAACTGTTTGGACAGGGTCAGGCCATTTATAGTAAAGGCCTGGCTCAGTAATAGTTTTAACAGGGTGTCCAAACTGAGTAATGATAACATATTCTCTCTCATCAACTTTGTAGAAGATCAGAAATGACAGACCTACAACAACTACAAGCATTATTATTAAAAACTTGTTTCCTGCTTTCATTTGTTATTTCTCCTCTCTAATTATTGTGGAAATGTCCGCTTGATTGCCCTGAAAAAACCAGATGTCAGGAATCTTTTCTCCTTCTTTAGGACATATGATAAACTTCTGAACATCAGGCAGAACCTCTTCCATTCCTTCTATATAAAGACGGGTTTCTGTAATATCAGGATGTTTTCTATATGCAGCCTGCTGATTGAGAAATCTTCTGGATTCTCCCTTGCTCTTTGCCAGCACATTATTTCTGTAAGCAGCAGCTTCGTTTTTCATTTTAACCTTTGTAGCTCTGGCATGAGGAATTACTTTGTTTTCATAGCCTTTTGCTTTATGAATGTATGTTTCGTAATCCTCCTGAGCACTTACAACATCCTCAAAAGCCGCAGCAATATCTGTAGGAGGATGGATGTCTCTGAAATGTATTCCCTCTATCCTTATTCCCGTTTTAAATTCATCAAGTTTCGTCTGGAGAGTTTCCAAAATATCATTTTCAAGTCCTTCCCTGTCAACTGTAATTGTTGGAAAGAATTCTCTTCTTGACAGAGTGTTCGTCAATATAGTATTGGCAAGCTCCTCCATCAGGATATCAGGAGACGAATTCTTGTATAAAAAATTATATATATTCTTAATTCTGTAATGAACATTCATGCTTAGATCCAGGAAACTGTTCTCTCCTGTTAGAAAAGGCAACTCTTCTTTATAATGAACATTTGTCCACAATATCAACTGATAGTCCTTACTAGCTTTATAGCCAATGCTTATTCGCCTTATTCTCTCAGTATCCACTCTGTTAATTCTGTCAATAGGTAAAGGAAGCGCATAATGAAGACCGGGCAAAACAGGTTTTGTAATATTCAAGGGCTTCCCAAAGCGCTCCACAATCGCTTTTTCATGCGGCTTCAGCATATATATTCCCGAAGAAAAATATATGCCGACAGCCATTAATAAAACTACAACTGTTATGATCTTGTTTAATACTTTTTTATTCTGGTCATAATTGCCGGTCAGATGCAATTTCCTAGATAACGCACTGTATAGGCGATCCATTAATAAGGGGAACTTCTCTTTAATAAATACTACCAATATGTCTTCATGCTGTTGAGTATTCTTTAGGTAACTTTTTTTCTGTGGATGCATATATGCCTTTATAGCTGTTGTAAGCACATGCAGCGCATGAATAAATATAATTCCGCATATTATCACTGCCGCTATCCCGTCAATGTGAAAACCAAGATGCTCGCTCAGAAGCGCAACAACAACCAATATTGAGCCGAACATATCAACCTTGGAGTGATAGCCATCCGCTATAAGTCCGGGTGATTTGCTCTTTTCTCCAACATACACCTCAAACTTAGATAAAAGATAAGAACCCAATGCCAATAAAGACATAACAAAAGCCGCAGGAATAGGATTTTGAATAACAATGGAAGAAGGATGAATTATTTTCATAAAGATTTTATATGATATAAAAATAAGGGAAAGCCCAATTCCGACAGCCACTTTTTCTTCTAATCTGGAGATGAAGAGTCGTCTGGCTGCTAAAGGCTTCCTCTTTTGAGATGAGGCTTCATCCTTAAAAATAGAACCAGTATCTCTGTAGTCTTCTTGAGAGTTAACTGAGTTCTTCCTTAAGGCCGCATCTGCTCTGTCCATTTTAAGAGCGCCAAAAAGCACAAATGATGAAAGTATGTCAAATATTGATGCCCATGCTTGAGCAAGAAGGGCTATACTGCCTGAATAGGCTGCCAATATAAATTTCACAACCGATAATATCAGATTAACAAAAGACGATATAAGGGCTGTTATTTCTTCTTTAGTCATAATTATCCATTTTGCTTTACATCGCATTTATCATTATGCAAAGATTGTGAACAACCTCAATATTGTTGTCTTTGCAAAATTTTATAGCGGCTTGGCTTTCAGCGCCGGGCTGAATCCATACTCTGCTTATGCCCTTCTCCTTACATTCTCTTACTATCTTTTCCGTTATTTGCGGCGTGGTCACTATGTCAACAACATCAACAGACTCAGGAATCTCTTTTACGCTGGGATAACATGTCAAGCCATCGACTTCTCTCAGACGAGGATTTACAGGATAAACTTCGTATCCTTTCTCTTTTAGAGTCTTTAAAATACGATAAGCATATTTAGACTCGTTCCTAAAAGACCCTGCAACTGCGAAACGCCTTTGCTTTAAAAAGTCTTTGACTAAATCTTGCACTTTTATCTTTGACCCATGCCAAATTTTGAATTTACACTTGCTCCTTGCGTTGCTTTAAGCTCGCCTTTGTTGTACTTCTCTATTGCTTCTTTGATACTACCTGACACGCCTGTTATTACCTCTATACCTGCCGCCTGTAACCCTTGAAAAGCATTTGGGCCAACATTACCTGTTAAAACTGTCTTTGCCTGTTTTTCTGCTACAAATTGGGCTGATTGAATTCCAACTCCGCCCATACCAGATAAATTCGGATTCTGAACTGCTTCAAATTCTGAAGTCTCTGTATCTGCAATAATAAAATACTGACATCTTCCAAACCTTGGATCAACCTGCGAGTCCAAATTATCTCCTTGTGAACTTATACAAATTTTCATAGTTACATCCCCTTTTGTTATTAAATTTATTATTAAGTGTGATCACATTCTTCTTTATCAATACCATAGCTCTTGCCAGCGCCAGGACTGCACAAGCTTTCTCCTCCCTTAAGCTCGTCTTTGATTAGTTTTTCAATGATTTCATCTATTCTTCCCCGAGCGCCTACAATTGGCTTAATACCAAATTCGTCGAAAAAGCCCACAGCTCTTGCTCCCATTCCTCCTGCTATAATACACTCAACTCCCTTCTCATGAAGAAACTGCGGTATAGCGCCAGGCATATGCCCAGGATTGTCAACAACCTCTTTCTTAACTACCTTTTTATCCTCAATATCTACAATTGTGTAAGACGGGCATCTTCCAAAATGAGCTGAGACATAATCTCCGTCTGTTGAAATCGCTATACGCATCTTAATCACCCCCTTTTCATTTTTAATTGTTTAATTGCGATCTCCGCTGCATTTACCAGCTGATAAGCAATTGGAGACGCTGTAAGAGCTGGATGAGTTCCCAGTTGAAATGTGGCTATATCATTAGCAGT
>DAOVKY010000205.1 GCA_030631525.1 bacterium | reverse complement strand
ATTGCAGATGGAAGGATTCACCCCGGTAGAATAGAAGAAGTTGTAGAAAAAGCTGATAAAGAAGTTCAAATTGCTATTAAAGAAGCTGGAGAACAGGCTGCCTTGGAAGTTGGAGTTCAAGGACTTAACCAGGAAGAAATGAAGCTGATTGGGCGTTTGAAGTATAGGACAAGTTATGGGCAGAATGTATTGCAGCATTCAAAGGAAACAGCTTATCTGGCAGGGGCAATGGCTGCAGAATTAGGTCAGGATATAAAGACAGCAAAACGCGCAGGTCTCTTGCATGATATAGGTAAGTCTGTGGATCATGAAGTAGAAGGTACGCATGCACAGATAGGTGCGGATTTGGCAAGGAAATGTGGTGAGTCAGATAAGATAGTTTATGCAATTGCTTCACATCATGAGGAAAAGCCAACAAATACCATACTTTCTGTGCTTATTCAGGCAGCTGACGCAATCTCTGCATCACGGCCTGGAGTGAGACGCGAAACATTCGAGAAATATGTAAAGCGGCTGGAGGAATTAGAAAGTATTGCAACATCATTTCCAGGCGTTAGTAAAACATATGCGATCAATGCCGGTAGAGAGATTAGAGTCATGGTTGAGCCTGACAGGATAAATGATACAGAAGCTGTTAAACTTTTGCAGGATATAAGTAAGAAAATAGAAAAAAACTTGAATTATCCAGGGCAGATTAAGGTTACTTTGATTCGCGAGACCAGAGTAGTTGATTATGCGAAATAGGAAGAAAATTGGCTAAAATTAGAATTCTTTTTATCGGGGATGTGGTTGGCAAGGCTGGACGTTGTGCAATAGAAAAACTTGTTCCAACTTTATTGAATACAAACAGCATAGATGTATGTATAGCAAATGGAGAGAACGCTGCAGGAGGCATTGGAATTACACGAAAAATCTCTAACCAACTTTTTTCTTATGGAATAGATATTATAACATCAGGCAATCACATATGGAGTAATAAGGATATACTAAGTGTTTTGGACACAGATGTGAAAATACTGAGGCCTGCAAACTACCCTGATGGAGTCAAAGGGATTGGTTCTACAACATTTAGAAGTAAAAAAGGCTATATAATTGGAATAATAAATCTTATGGGGCGTATTTTTATGAAGCCTTTGGATTGCCCTTTTAAGGTAGCAGAGAGAGAGATAGAAAAATTAAAAAAGAAAACAGTGATAAATATTATAGATTTTCACGCTGAAGCGACATCAGAAAAAGTGGCTTTAGGCAGATACTTAGATGGTAAAGTTACCGCAGTATTAGGAACCCATACACATGTTCAGACTGCTGATGAGAAAATTTTCCCCAAGGGCACGGCCTATATTACAGATGCCGGAATGACTGGCCCTCACGATTCAATAATAGGAGCAAAAAAAGATTCTGTTTTTCAGCGTTTTCTAACACAAGTCCCGGTAAAAATTGAAGCTGCTTCAGAGGATATCTGGCTGAATGGAGTAATTATCGAAGCGGATTGTGATTCTGGGAAAGCGTTATCTATTAAGAGAATAAGCAAGAAGCTATAGACAATTATTAATTCAAAATTCCCCCTCATCCTTTTATTTTCTGTCTTCTTAATTACAGGTTGTTCTCCCAGAGCCATCCGTTACGAAGAAACGAAATTCTTAATGGGCACAGAAGTAAATATCATTGTTGTTGGCAATAACAGAGCAGTAATACGCTCAGCAGTTCAGGCTGGGTTTAGAGAAATATCAAGAATAGAAGATATTATGAGTGCCTATAAACCAAATAGTGAACTGTGCTCGCTAAACAAAGCAGGGGAACAAGAAATAAGCAGAGAACTTCTGTATGTAATAAATAAAGCCCGTTATGCTTCAGAGTTATCAAACGGCGCGTTTGACATTACGTGTAAGCCATTAATTGATCTATGGCATAATGCCAGGAAAACGAACGAAGTTCCAGATACACAGAATATTCTAAACACTTTATCTCTTGTTGAATATAGAAATATTTTAACAAAAAACAATAATGTGAAGTTCAATAAAGCAGGCATGAAAATTGACTTGGGTGCACTAGCCAAGGGATATGCAGTAGATATGGCTATGGAACTTATTAAAAGCTATGATATTAAAGGGGCTCTTGTTGATGCAGGAGGTGATATCAGAGCTATTGGAAAGCGGGAAGATGGAAAGCTATGGGAAATAGGAATAAAACATCCAAGAGAAAGAAACAGGATTATAGGACTTGTAAACTTAGAAAATAGCGCAGTTGCAACCTCCGGGGATTATGAAAGATTTTTTATGCTGAACGGCAGAAGATATTCCCACATAATTGACCCAAGGACCGGCTATCCAGCAGATAATCAAATAGTGAGTGTTTCTGTATTATCCTCAAATTGTTTGACTTGTGACAGCCTGGCAACAGCCATAACAGTGCTTGGAGAGAAAAGGGGCATTGAACTAATAGAAAAGTTAAAAGGAATAGAAGCATTAATCATCACCATAAAAGGCGGTAATTTAAAGCTAATAAAATCGTCTGGGATGATGCAATTAGTTCTCAATCGGGAGAATTCTTAATTCCCTACTCTGGTTGTGCTAATTTTTTAGGCAAAAGTATTGACAGACGGCATGCTCAATCCTAAGT
>DAOVKY010000136.1 GCA_030631525.1 bacterium | reverse complement strand
TACAGGCATAATCGGAGTTCCGCTTTCTATGAATAAAATTAAAAAAGGCATTAAAGCTATCTCTGGCAAACTTGCTGTGAATGGTTCCAGAGATGCTGCTGAAGCTATCCTTACAACTGATACTACTATAAAAGAAGTGGCTGTAGATACAGGGATCAAAGGCAGAACAAAGGGCAATATAAAAATCGGCGCAATTGCCAAGGGCTCAGGAATGATTGCTCCTAATATGGCTACATTGCTAGTATTTATAACAACAGATGCCTGCATAGAATATGAAGAATTGTTTACAGCTTTGAGAGAATGTGTGAACACTACATTTAATATGCTGAGCATAGATGGAGATATGAGTCCTAATGACACAGTTATTATTATGGCAAATGGCGCCTCAAGAAATAAAAGAATTAAATTCAATACACCTGAATATAAGAAATTTACTAATGCGCTGAATTATGTATGCACATATCTTACAAAAAAGATTGCTGCTGATGGTGAAGGCGCAACAAAACTAGTTGAGATACGGATTAAAGGCGCAAGAAGCATAAAGGATGCTAGACGCGCAGCTAAAGCAGTAGCTAATTCCAATCTGGTAAAAACAGCTCTTAATGGCTGCGACCCCAACTGGGGAAGAATTCTCTCCAGTTTAGGCGCAGCGCGCATAAAGATTAAGCCCGGGGAAATTGATATTGCAATTAACTCTGAGCCAATAGTTCACAATAGTATAAGCACAAACTTCTCTCAAGAAAGACTACATAAGATCTTGGAAGAGAAAGAAATTACAATAACAATTAATTTAAATGTTGGAGATTACAGTTCAACTGCGTGGACATGCGATATGTCAGAAGAATATGTAAAAATAAATGCACATTATCACACATGAAGATTAAGTAGGATTCTATGAATATAGCTTTGATCTCACTGATAGCTTTGATAATGGCAATCGCTATTGGCTATTTCAGGAAACTGAATACCGGGATAGTGAGCATTGGGTTTGCCTTTTTAATTGGCACCTTTCTAGTTGGTTTGGAAGCAAAGCAGATTATAGGAGGATGGCCGCTTAAATTGTTTTTTGTGTTATTGGGAATGACCTTTTTGTTTAGTATTGCAGGGGTTAATGGCACATTAAAATTGGTGGCCCAAAAGGTAATTTATGTAACAGGAGGAAATAGGAAATTAATTCCAATAGCATTTTTTGTTATGTCAGGGATACTGGCAGCTATTGGACCCGGGAATATTGCTATATGCGCTTTAATCCTGCCAATAGCTATGGCTGTATCTTCTGAAGAAAAGATTTCTCCTTTATTAATGGCAACAATGGTTATTGCCGGAGCCAATGCTGGCGGCTTGTCTCCAATAGCTCCTACAGGAATAATAGGCGTTACTTTGGCAAAAGAGCAAGGATTGAATATTGGAATGCAGGTTTTTTTAAAGCAAATAACAGGTCAGTCTATTTTAGCAGTGATACTTTACTTTTTTCTGAAAGGACACAGATTAAAAAGCAATAAAGGTACGTTGCATACACCATCTAGCTTTAACAAGAAACAAGGTATCACTATAGGAGTGATTCTACTTGTGGTCATTGGAATTATCTTTGGCAAATGGAATATAGGATTAACCGCATTCCTAGGCGCAGCAATACTTCTTGTCTTGAGAACAGCTAATGAAGACGAAGCAATTGCTTCCATCCCTTGGTCAACTCTGATATTAGTTTGTGGAGTTGGTATGCTAGTAAATGTATGCAGAGAAGCTGGAGGAATAGAGCTTTTAACAGAGTTATTGGCAACATTTATGAATAAACGAACTGTAGGTTCTGTTATGGCTCTTACAGGCGGGGCAATGTCTATTGTTTCCAGTGCTTCTGGAGTAGTCATGCCTACCCTAATTCCAACAGTATCAAAGCTGGTAATCAAGATTGGTGGTAGTCCTGCAACTGTTATCTCAGCAATAATTATGGGTGCTCATGTAGTAACCAATAGTCCTCTATCCACTCTTGGAGCATTAGCAGTAGCTTCTGCTGGCAAAGAGGTAAATAAAGAAGCTCTTTTCAGAGGGTTGCTTATATTAGCGATTCTTGGACTAGTTTATGCTGCCTGTATTGTGTATATTGGTATTGTGTAATTATGGAAAAACTGATTAAAAAAGCAAAGGTGCTCATAGAAGCGCTGCCATATATCAAAAAGTTTCACGGGAAAAAAGTAGTGATAAAATATGGCGGAAGCGCAATGGAGCATGAAAAGATCAGAAAAGCCGTTATGCAGGATATTGTGTTTATGAAGTATGTTGGAATGAACCCGATTATTATTCACGGCGGTGGAAATGCTATAACTGAAGCACTTAAGAAAACGGGAAAGAAATCTCAATTTGTGGATGGATTGCGTGTTACTGATAAAGAAGCAATTCAAGTTGTAGAGCAAGTGCTTGTTGAGGAGGTAAATAAGGAAATTGTTTCTCTGATTAATGAATCAGGAGGTAATGCTCTTGGTATTAATGGAAAATCCGAATCTCTTATTATAGCAGCTAAACTGAAAAGAAATAATGATCTGGGATTTGTAGGGCAAATCGTCAAGATACAGCCTGAAAAATTGGATAAGCTCTGTAATCAGGGCATCATTCCTGTAATAGCGCCTCTTGGGCTTGGTGAAAATGGAGAAACCTATAATATAAATGCTGATACTGCTGCCTCAGAAATTGCAGCAGCACTTAGAGCTGAAAAACTGGTTTTATTAACAGATGTTCCCGGCATATTAAAGGATAAATCTGATCCTGAATCAATAATGTCTACGCTCAAGGTATCTGAAATAGAAGTCCTTAAAAAAAGAGGTGTGATTACGGGAGGAATGATACCAAAGATACATGCATGTGAGAGAGCACTGGAAGCAGGTGTTAAAAAATCGCACAACATTGACGGGAGAATCCTGCATTCTTTATTATTGGAAATATTTACTGATAAAGGCATAGGAACAGAACTCATAAAAAATTAATATGAAAACTGCTGAAATTCAAATATTAAGCAAGAAATATATAATGAACACATATGGGGAGCGTTCTATTGCTCTTGTAAAAGGGAAAGGGATGTATGTCTGGGATGCTGACGGGAAAAAGTATCTGGACTTTCTTTCGGGGATTGCAGTTAATGCATTAGGACATTGCTATCCTGAAATTGCGGAATCCATTAAAAAACAAGTTTCCACATTGATTCATGTATCGAACTTCTATCATATTAAACAACAAGCAGAACTTGCAGAACTACTCATTAAACACTCTTTTAATGGCAAGTGCTTCTTCTGTAATAGCGGAGCAGAAGCAAATGAAGCTGCTCTAAAACTTGCAAGAAAATCAACAGAACCGGAAAAATTCGAAATAATCACAATGACAGGATCCTTTCATGGAAGAACTTTGGCAACTATTACAGCAACAGATAATGCAAAATATCAGAAAGGTATTAGTCCTCTGCCAGCTGGATTTAAACGTGCTGTCTTTAATAATATAGGAAGCGTTAAGAAATGTATTAGCGATAAAACCTGCGCAATTATGATTGAACCTGTTCAGGGAGAG
>DAOVKY010000014.1 GCA_030631525.1 bacterium | reverse complement strand
GTATAAAGTCTTTGATTGTTGCGCCTTTGCGAAGGAGAAAAAAAGTTATAGGATTAATAGGCGGATTAGCAGATAAGCCGCGTGATTTTACCGGAGAAGAGCTGGATCTTCTGACAACTGTTGCAAGTCAAGCAGGATTATTGGCAGAAAATGCTCAACTATTAGAAAAAACAAAGTTGCTTTCAATTACAGATGGATTAACTAATTTATATAATCATCGTCATTTTCAGGAGAAACTAATGGTTGAAGTAAAGAGGGCAAAAGAGGGGAAGAAGCCTCTTTCACTTATAATGGGAGATGTTGATAACTTTAAGCATTATAATGATACTAATGGTCATCCTGCTGGGGATGAAGTGCTTAGACAAATTGGAAAGATATTAAAGAATAGTACTAAAGGAGGGGATATTGTTGCCCGTTATGGTGGGGAAGAGTTTGTTATAATCCTTCCGAATACATTGAAAAAAGGCGCTAAAATTGTAGCAGAAAAGTTGAGAAAAACTGTTGAAGAATATAAGTTTGTTAATGAAGAAAGCCAGCCAGGTGGTAAGGTTACAATAACTTTTGGACTTGCAGATTATCCTGAGACTGCAGATTCAGCAGAAGGGGTTATGAAGAAAGCAGATGATGCTCTATACAGAGGCAAAGAGTCTGGTAAAAATCAGGTTATTGCTGCATAAACCCCGTTAGAGAATTCTGTTCTCTAACGAACTGCGGTTTCCTCTAACGGGGTAAAATTCATTTTCTTGCCTTAATTAGTATCCCGAGATGAAAAAGCGCAAAAATGACATTAGCCAGCCATGCAGCAAGCCATGGATTAATAACTCCATCTCTTCCAATCGCTAATGTAATAGGAATCGCTATCCCGTAATAGATAAGACCAATACTTAGAGCAATCCCAATACTTTCCTTTTTCTCATTTTTGCCAGCAACCAGCATTATAGAAAAAGCGATAATTATCATTACAAGATTTGAGAACGGAAGCGATATTCTTGAATGCAGCTCTGTTAATTCCCTATATGGGTAGCATTTGATTTTCATTAAACTTTTAATGCGCCGTTTTAGAAGCTTTGTGTCTAGATGCGGTAATTCGGCTTGCTTGATCAAAAGATCACGAGGCGTTTCTGTAATGTCGGATACTGATTGTTTAAAATTTTCGCTTTTAATAATAGAGCCTTCTACATCAAATACACGGATTAGCCCGTTAAAAAGTATCCATTTCTTATCTATCCATTTTGCCTCTTTAGCATTAATTGCATTTTTAATATTATAATTTTTATCATACTGAGTTATTTTAATATTATGCATATATTTATTTTTAGCATTAAAAATGCCTACGTGGACAATTCTATTTTTTACATCTAAAAATGCGAAGTCAGTCCATATTTTCTTTTTAAGTTGGTATTGTTTACCAATGTTGACTTTCCATATATAGCGTGCTTTTGACATTGATTTAGGAGCAATATTCATGCTTACAGGTATAGACGCTAAACTTATAATTGCAGAAACCAATAAAAATGGCATTAAAATTCTGATAGAGCTTACTCCACTAGCCCACAATGCTGTTAGCTCATTATATTTATTAAGATAATTTAAAGTTATTATTATGCCTATAAGAGTTGAGATGGGCATCATTTTTATATATATATCCGGCAGCAAGTTTCTGTAATAGCTTACAATGTCAGCGAATTTTGCGCCTTCTGATACAAATTCATCTGTATTGCTTATTAGATCTATTACCAGATAAAGACATATAAATGCTGTTAGGCAGTAGAATAATGAACACAAAAAACTTTTTATAAGATAGCGATCTATAACTTTCATTATTTTCTATCTATGACTGTAACTAGTTTTATAAATTAAGTGTATACCTGTTGCCGCAATTATAATATTTGGCAGCCACATTGCTACGGCAGGTGGCAGGTAGCCTTTTTGCGCTATTATTGATCCTGATATCATTAGTAAGTAGTGAAGAAGAATAACAGGCATGCCTATTCCCATGGCTGCGAATTTGCTGCTGCGGCGGTATCTGATACTCAGGGGAATGCCGATTAGAATAAATGGGATGAATGTAAAAGAAAGAGAAGTTCTTCTGTATAATTCCACACATAATTTGTTTATATTGGATGTTGCATTTATAATTTTGTTTTTCAAGTCATTAGAAGTCATTTCAATAGCGCTCTTTTTTAATTTAACCATATCATAAGCAATAGAGCCAAAATCTATAGGATAAATCTTAAAAGAGCATTTAAAATATTCGTTCGGATTTTTGGGATTAAACTCCTCAATAGAACCATCTTTTAATTTGAGAACCAGACTTTTATTCTTTGGCTTAGATATAAAATGTCCTTGTTTTGCATATATTGTCCTTACAGAAGAGTCTGGCTTTAACTGGTGAATTACAACATTATATAGAATATTATTTCTAATTTTGCCTATATAAAAAGTATATCCTTTGAATATCTTTATCAGCTTTTTTTCTTCCAGAAGAGCTGAGGGATTCAAAATGCCGATTTCTTTGAATAATTTTTTTGAAGAAAAGTTTGCCTTAGGAGCGATTGTATTATTTAACGGCAAAGAGACAAGAGACAATATTATACCAACAGAAAGGATTGGAGGCATGATTATTCTATAAGGATTTATCCCATTTGCTTTCATGGCAGTTATTTCATTGTCAGAAGAGAGCCTTCCAATAGAGGTAAGAGTAGCCACCAGTATTGCCATTGGCAGGGTGTATGTCAGGATAAATGGGAGAAGGCATACACCCAGTTTTAATATGCTGAGCACACTAATTCGCTCTTTAACCAGCATATTTGCCAGTCTAAACATATTTCCCAGAAAAAGAATAAATGTAAAGACGCACAGGCTTGAGAAGAAAGGGTCTATAAATTCTCTTAGAATATAGCGGGTTAATATTCGCATAGAAAAAAATAGGTGTGTTATCTTGCTGCGCCCATTAAGCCAACAAGGTATTTAATATCCTGGTCATTATATTCTATTTTTATACCTGCCATGAATGAAGGTCTGTCCAGAATATCTTCTGCTCCGGCAACCATATAGTAGCTTTTATCTTCCCATATTCTGTAGCTCAGATTTGTTCTAAGAAAGAATGGAGAGCTGTAAACAGCGCTGTGTCCTTCAACTGTGATCACGGTTTTTTTATCAGGGAGCATATAGTCTGCTCCCAGTCCTGCGCCTGAGTTTATCAGACCGCCTCTGACTGTCAGGTTATTGTCAAAGAATTTTAATGCAAGCTGTACATCATATTCAATTTTATATCTCTCCTCTTTTGAATTGCTTGTGCCCAGCTTGCTTGCTCCTACAAGGTAATATTTATCCTCAGCAGGTTCAATTCTTATATAGCCTTTATTCCTGCAAGCTCCATCTCTAACAGAATATACGCTTTCGCTTCCTAACCAGGTCTTTATTTCTCTCATTTTACCAAGAACATCTTTTGCGTCTTCAGAGGCAGCTTTTGCTGATTTCATAGTTTTTTTAGCTTCATCGTACAACTCCTCATCATAAATTAGTTTCCCGACAGTGCCTTCTCCTCTATCAATTTTTTTTACAATTTTCTTAATTGTTTTAACTATCTCTTTTGCCTCTGTCCCAATTCCATCGAATATCATCAACGTTTTTTGCGCTTTATCAGACGTTTCTTTTGCTGATTTCATAAACTCAGAAGTATTCTTATAAAGTTCTTCGTCAGTTAAGAGTTTTCCTGCTGTTCCCTCTCCCTTTTCAATTTTTTCTACAAGTTTCCCAATACTATCTGATATTTCCCCTGCTTTAGTAAAGAGCTGATCCAGTTGATATGAATCTTTACCATCAACAATACTCCCGGGCTTTAGAATAAGGCTATCTGCAGTTCCCATTGTAATGCCAACATATTTGCCTCCCATGAGACTTACATCGTTAATGCTGAATATAGAGTTTTGCCTGAGTATTGTTTCTTTTTTTATCCACAAGGAAACCTGTATTTTATTATCTTTTATATCAAAATCTTCAACACGCCCCACTTTCATCCCGGCCAATGTTACTGTGTCTCCTCTTTTGAGTCCGCCTATCTGGCTAAAGTTGACTTTTATTATATATCCATTTTCAAACAATCTGATTTTCCCTACCCAAAAGGTTAGAGCCATAAGCAGTACAATACCTACAAAAAATGCTATACCGACCTTCTTTTCAGTATTCAAAATATACCTCCAGTTAAGTTATAGGACCCACATTACTTCCTGTAATAAACTGTTTGACAACGGGGCTGTCCGTATTTTTAATTTCCTGAACAGTTCCCACCTGAATAATCTTACCATTATATAACATTGCTATGCGATCTGCAATCTGATATGTACTGACTATGTCATGAGTTATTACTATTGATGTAGTATTCAATGTATTCTCAAACTCTAAAATAAGTTTATTAATAGAATCTGCTCTAACCGGGTCAAGTCCAGTTGTAGGTTCATCATAGAGCATAATTTCCGGGTCCATACTAATTGCTCTTGCAAGCCCAACTCGCTTTTTCATGCCTCCACTCAAGTTAGCAGGTTTTAATCTTTGCGTACCGTCTAATCCAACTATTCCAAGTTTATTTTTGACTATTTTATCCATATCTTCTTCGCTCAGGTTTGTGTGCTCCCCTAATCCCAGTTTTATGTTTTCTTCAACAGTAAGAGAATTAAGCAATGCGGCGGATTGAAAAAGCATGCCGAATTTTCTTCTGGTCTTATCAAGTTCATCATCCGAGATTCTCGTAACGTCAACTCCATCAACTTCTACTATACCAGAATCGGGTTTTATAAGACCAATTATATGTCTTAAGAGCACGGTCTTGCCGCATCCGCTGCATCCAATAATAACAATAGTTTCTCCGCGTCTAATTTTAAGATTAACGCCTTTTAACACCTTTTCGTCTCCAAAACTTTTGTGCAGGTCAACAATATTAATTATTATTTCTTTAGCTTTTACAAATTCAACAATTGTTTGCTTTGCGTTTTTCTCTATTTGCGCAAATTCCAGGCCTGTTTCATAGTATTTTTCTCCATTTGAAATCACTATTGCTCTCTGCCGTTTCACAATACCCTTTGCAGATATTTCTTCTTTACTGCTATCAGGAAGGGAGAACCTTAAATGTATCAGAGAATTAGTTTTTATCTGTTTTTTAGTCTTAAAACAGATGCCGCCTCCACTTATATCTTTGGATTTTCTTTCTTCCTGGTGTGCAAAAGCTGTATGTTCAGGAGGCTCAGTGCTTATTAATATATCTATTTCAATTGGCAAACGAGAATATCTTCTGCGTTCATTAAAACTAATTTTTCTATCCAGCTTATCCAACTCTGTCATTTTATTAGCTCTTTTGAAAAAACATTCTGGTTAAGAAGTAATCAAACACTATAATCAATAGAAACGAAATAACAACAGAGGCAGTAGTTGATTTACCAACACCTTCAGCTCCGCCTCTGGTTCTAAATCCCTGATAACATGATATTATTGAGATAACTATGCCAAAGACAAATGCCTTTACCAATCCGCTATATATGTCCTTTATTGTTAAGAAGTTTTTAATGCTATCTAGGTATGTAGTGGTGTCTACTCCTATTTGGAATTTTGATACAATAAATCCTCCTGCCATGCCTACGCAATCTGAGTATATAACCAGAATAGGAAGCATAATTATACATGCCAGAAATCTGGGCATTACCAGGTATTTGACAGGGTTTATTGCCAGTGTTTTAAGCGCGTCTATCTCCTCAGACACCTGCATTGTTCCAAGTTCTGCTGTCATTGATGCGCCGACTCTTCCTGCAACTATAAGTCCGGTAAGAACAGGTCCCATTTCCCTGCACATGGAGGCTGATACTATTGACCCTATCAGGTGCTCTATGTGATATTTTGAAAGTTCAGTTCCTGTCTGGAGAGCAAGCACCATTCCTGTAAAAAGAGACATTAAAGATGTAATAGGAAGCGTATAAACGCCCATTTCCAGCATTTGTTTTGCGATAGGTTTTAGATTTTTAAATGCAGTTTTACACCAATATACAGTTTTTGCCAGTAGTATTAAGACTTCTCCTGTATAATCCAGAGCATCTGCAATTCTGCTATATATAGTTGGTTTCATAGTACGCCTGGCCCGATTCGAACGGGCGACCTTCAGATTCGAAGTCTGCCGCTCTATCCAGCTGAGCTACAGGCGCAGATTGGGGTGAGTGACGGGAGTTGAACCCGCGACATCCAGAACCACAATCTGGCGCTCTAGCCAACTGAGCTACACCCACCACGATGCTAAATAATACTAATATATAGTAGTAGGAAAAGCAAGGTATTAATCCCCTTTAGCTCTGTAGCAATGAGCAAGGAATAATCTGGCTTCTTGGAGTATTGTGCTTTCAGGATTGATTTTTATCAACATATTTAGCTCTTTTATTGCTTCTGAATAGCGTTGCGTATAATAATAACACTCAGCTTTATATAATGAACCATACCCTAGTTTACTCATAGGATACTGATCTTCCCATTTTTTTATTTTTTCCATAGCATCATTGATCTTTTTTCTTTTTATATAGTTTGAGATTGTATGCATATAGTAACCTTGCATATAAATATCTTTTTTACTGGATGCACTAATGTAGTATTTAGCTGCATTATTGATGTCACCCAGAGCCTTATAAGAATCTCCAAGATTAATGAGAATTTGTTTTATCTGCGCATTTTTTTTATTTTCATATTCTTTCAGGATGTCTTTATATTCGATAATAGCTTTGTCATAGTTTTTAAAGTCAAAGGCTACTATATCTGCCATTTTTCGCCTTGCAAGTAAAACTGTGTTTTTATCATTACAGGTGTGTAAAACTTTTTTATATGTTTCAAAGGCATGTTTGGGATTTTTTTTGCTGTTTTTGTAAAAGTCACCTAAGACTATATACACTTTGGCAATTTGAATTGGATCCAGGCTGCTGAACTGTTTTATAAACAAGTTACATGCCTTAGCAGCAAGGGAATCCTCTCCAACCTGCAAAAAGAAGTCTATGCTTGCCATGAGTGTTTTTGGAGAATCGCATTTATTCAGATATTCTGAGATAATCTTAGTATATTTTCCAGAGCGGTTTTTATAATCTTCATCCTTATTAAAAAAAACATCCATGGTTCTTATGTTTTGGCTAAAGGTGTCTGATATGTCTTTTTCTATTGACCGAACCTCTTTAGCAGGGAATAAACATATTCCATTTGGAACTTCAATCTCAAGACCATGTGAGGTGCTTTTAATCTGTCCTCTGATTTCTCTAGCATCTTTAAGAACTACTTTATCTGCTAATATTTTGAGTTTAACTTTATATTCTCCAGGTTGAAGGTAGACATGTAGAGGGTTTGTCTTTTTACTGGTTGTCCCGTCTCCAAAGTCCCAGACGCAGAGACCTCCAAGTTTTTGATCTCCTGATAGATTATAAAATTGTAAGCACGAGTAGATATTTTTATCTATTTTATAATTGCTTACTTGTTTCCATGCAAAATCAGCTGCTACAGGATTATCATACTTCTCAAAATTTGTTACTTTAGTATGAACCGGTGATAAAAATGCTTCTTTAAGTATAAGTTTAAAGTATTTGTCTTTAGGTTTCTTCCATCCTGCTACAGCGGTGGTAACACCACTGAATTGAGCATGATAATAGTCAATCTTGTGTATGCCTGCTTTAAGATGAATTTTCCCTCTGTATTTGCCATAGACTCCACCAGATGCTCCATGACCTCCAGGCCACTGTGTAACAAGTCTATTATCTATGAATAAAAAAGAGGCATCATCCGAAGCAGTTGCAAACCAGTACAGGCCTGTTTGGGCACAGTATATATGTCCGCTATAGATACTAATAAATCTTTCAGACGGACCAAATAGGTTATAGCCCTGAAAAATGTTAGAGACATATCCTTTTCCATATGTCTGTTTATTTCTATCCAGTAGTCTTTTCATCTGTCGCCAATTCTTGCAGTATCCCGAGCCAAGTTTTCTGGTTTCCAGTAAAAGTCCTGTATGTAGAGGATCCCAGTTATAGTTCGCAGGTTGCGCATTTGGATTATTAAAGTAAATATAGTAATTTTCGAAACTGGTTTTAGCCTCAAATATGATCTTTGTCTTGCCAAGTGGATTACAATGTATCAATTTATATGGCACAATATTACCAGAGTTATCTATTACTCTTATGTCAGAACCATTATCATTTATAAGGCCACCAGTAGTAAAAACTGTGTATGCTATGCTGGAGGATTGTTGGGTCTTTTCCCATAAAAGAGGATAAACAGTCTTTCTGCATTTAAAATCAGAATCCCACCATGGTATATTGGAGGAACAGTAAGCAGTGGAAAGTGAAGAGTGATGAGTGAACATTAAAAAACAGAGAGCTAATAATGCAAAGACAGCGAACTTATGTTTCATATCACTATTTTGATACTGAGTTGCTCTACTCTTTTTCTAATGATTCAAGGGAATCAATTCCCTGAGGCAGTGGAAGAATATATTTGACTTTTTGTATACTACTATCTTTCCTTATTGTTCTGCACACACGCTGCTTTATAAGAACAGAATGTTCAATCCAGTTATCTTTTTCTATTATTGACCCAAAGATATAACTAGTTCCCTTGATTAAGCAATTATCACTAATACGTGTAGGGAATTCATCACTGCCTGTTATATTAACGCTGGATTCAATTCTGACATTTTTCCCAATAGTAGTGTTTCCTTTAATAATATCTCCCTGCAGAATTTGGGAATTCTCCCCGATTTTTAGTGTTTGATCCTGATATGTTGAAATATTGACGTTTTTATCAATCCACGCGTTTTCTCCAAGCACAATATTGCCATCAAGCACAGTGTGCCTACCTATGGTAACTCCCTTATTCAGCTTGACACCACTTGAGATATAAACATCTTCTCCTATTGAAATATCCAAAGGCCCATATTTTTTATCCTGTTTAATAATGTCTTTTATTACCTGTTCATGTATAAAGAATTTTTCTTCATCCTGGATAGTTATTATGTTCTTTAATTGCTCGTAATATTTTTTTCTTAGAACCGATTCCATATATTTAAGGACAGTCTTATTGTTGAAAGCAATGATTAAATCCTGATTTTCTATTTTAAAACCATCTACAGAAAGTCCTAATCTGTTATAAATTTTCACCATATCAGTGATATATCTCTCTTTCTTAACATTATCAGTCCCTATCTCATTAATATGTTTAATGAGCTTATTTACTTTGAAAGCATACATTCCCGAGTTGAATTCATTGTTCTGGAGAAGTTTCTCTTTCTTTTGGCTGTTTGTAAGCTTAAGTATATCTTTATGTTCAATCAGGTCTATTATTTTATGATCTTGAGAATCTTGTGAGACCTGGTGGAGTATTCTGCCATAATAATTTAGCTCAGGAGGCCCTTTATAAATGCCGGTAGCAAGCATCATATCTGAGTTCAGGGACTCAAAGCATTTGCCAAATCTTCTGATTGTGTCTGAGTCCATAAGACACATATCTCCAGGGAATATAAACACATTGCCTTTAAACTTGTTTCCCAACGCATCAAGCGCTATTTTCACAGCATGGCCTGTTCCTTTTTGTTCATTCTGATAAACAAAAACTGTATTCTTGGTCTTGCCTATTGTATCAATTACTTCAATAGCCTTATGCCCAACAACAATGATCTGATTTTTACATGCAAGACCTTGCTTAGCAGATTCTGCTATTCTTTTTACAGAAGGGATTCCCCATACTTTATGTAATACTTTCTGTGATTCTGTTTTAAGTCTTTTCCCATGACCAGCTGCAAGAATTACTGAAACAATGTTCTTTGAATAATCAATGTTATCCGAATATTCTGATATGTACTTCTGG
>DAOVKY010000129.1 GCA_030631525.1 bacterium | reverse complement strand
GTTTTAGCTCAAAGAGTAGGATTAAAGGTGGCAATAATATCTGCGCGAAAATCTAAGGTAACTGAGATTCGGGCAAAAGAATTAAAAATAACAGAGGTTTATCAGACTACAGAAAGCAAATTTATCGCATATAAAGAATTGAAAGATAAATATAAATTGGCTGATGAACAAGTTGCTTATATAGGTGATGATCTGCATGATGTCCCTGTTCTCAGGAGTGCGGGTTTTGCAGCAGCCACAGCAAATGCTCAAGAGGAAGCAAAACAAGTTTCACATTATGTAACTGAGAAGAATGGCGGCGAAGGAGCTGTACGCGAAGTTATCAACATGATCCTTAAAGCAAAGGGATTATGGGACAAGGCAGTAGAAAAATATTACATGTAGGGAGAATAAAAAGTGAAATTAAAACTTGGATTACCAAAAGGGAGTCTTCAGGAAGCAACTGCCAGAATATTTAAAAAAGCGGGATTTAATATATCAGCTTCTGAACGTTCTTACTTTCCAATAGTTGATGATAGCGAGATTGAGGCAATCCTTATCAGAGCGCAGGAAATGGCAAAATATGTGTATGATGGTGTTCTGGATTGCGGTCTGACAGGCAAGGATTGGATAATGGAAAATGGCGTTCGGGTTGTTGAGGTGGCAGATCTTATATATGCGAAAAGCGGAATGAAACCAGTTAGGTGGGTTTTAGGAGTTAATGATAATTCAAAAATAAAGACAGTTAAGGATCTGGAAGGAAAGAGGATTGCAACAGAACTTGTAAATGTTACAAAGAAATATCTTAAATCACAAGGCGTGCAAGCAGAAGTAGAATTTTCATGGGGCGCAACTGAGGCGAAAGTCCCTGATTTGGTAGATGCGATTGTTGAACTTACTGAAACAGGTTCATCTCTGCGGGCAAACAACATTCGGATAGTAGATGAAATTATGACTTCAACAACAAAACTTATTGCAAATAAAGATGCATGGAAAAACACATGGAAAAAGAGAAAGATTCAGAATCTTGCAATGCTTCTCACAGGCGCGCTAAACGCTGAAGAGAAGGTTGGCCTTAAAATGAATGTTGCTCAGAAAGATCTAAAGAGTATCATAGGAATACTGCCAGCAGTAAAGACTCCTACAATATCGAAATTAGCTGATGAAAAATGGGTGGCGCTGGAAGTAATAATAGATGAAAGCACAGTTAGAAATATTATCCCTAAGTTAAAGGAAGCTGGTGCTCAAGGCATTGTAGAGTATCCGCTTAACAAAGTAATCTACTGAGAATGAAATTTTGCAAGCATTTCGTTTTAAGTTTATTTGTTCTTTCCTTAGTATCTTTATCAGGTTGCGCAATATTTACACATAACAGAGATATATCTTCTCGTAATTCCGATGCATATGCGCATTATTGTATGGGAATTATATATGAGAATAAAAGAGAGATTGATAAGGCTATATGTGAGTATGAGAGCACAATACTGGTAGACAGTACAGCGATAAGACCAAGATACATCCTGGCTAGACTCTACGTTAAAAGTGGATTTATTGAACAGGCTCTAGAGCAATATAAAATATTGTCTAAGTTGGATACTAAGAATCCAAGGCTCAATACAGTTCTTGGCGCTTTATATTTACATCAAGGGCTTGCCTATAGTAAAATGGAAGATTATGAACATGCGGTTATATCCTATAAAAAGCTATTAAAAATATTCAGATCTGATTTAAGTTATTATTATCTTGGAACTGCCTATGAACGGTTAGGAAAGATTTATTATGCAGCCAGGCAGTTTAACTGTGCTATAAAATTAAACCCTGATTATGCAGAAGCCTATAATTATTTAGGATATATGTATATAGATAGGGGTAAGAAGCTTGATAAATCTATAAAGTTAATTAAAAAAGCTATTGAGATTGAGCCGGAGAATGGATATTTTATTGACAGTTTGGGATGGGGATATTACAAAAGAGGAATGCTGGATCAGGCGATGTTCCAGCTTGAAAGAGCTGTGGAGCTTACTAAAGCGGAGAAAGATGATCCTGTAATAAGAGATCATCTTGGAGATGTATATTTTCAAAAAAAAATGTATAATAAAGCCATCAAGCAGTGGGAAAAAGCTCTTGAATTAGGAGTGGAGGATATGGAAGCAGTTAGAGAAAAAGTAAAAAATGCAGGGGAGAACTGATATGAATCTTAGCTTTAATTATGAACCCAAATCCGGCTATACAAAAGTATTGTTTCCCGGAGGAGAACTGTTGAATTATATTGAATTTGGAATTATAAAGCTTTTTGCAGGAGAACAGTATTCAGAAGACACAGAGGATAATGAGGTTGTTTTGGTTATTCTTAATGGTAAGTGTACTATCAGCACAAACACTATAAAGTGGGGACCAATAGGCGGAAGAAAGGATGTGTTTAGCGGCAAGGCTTATGCTGCGTATATACCGAGACAGAATAGATATGATATTACTGCGTCAAGTGATTTAGAAGTGGCTGTATGCAAAGGAAGGACTGATTTTATTGGAGAACCAGTTGTTATAACTCCTGATAAAGTAAAAGTGCGATCTGTTGGGAAAGGGGTCTGGACAAGAAATGTGTATGACATTATTGACGAGAGAACTTCTGCAGGGCGTCTTCTTGTTGGGGAGACAATAAACCCTCCAGGCAACTGGTCATCATTTCCTCCTCATAAGCATGATGTTGAAAATCCACCTGAAGAGACGAAATTGGAAGAGGTATACTTTTTTAAAATTCAGCCTGAAGAGGGGTTTGGTATGCAGAGACTTTACACCGGGACTGATTCAAAGGATGAAGATTTTGATGAAGCACTGGTTTTAAAAAACAATACTGTTACTGTTATGCCAAGAGGGTATCATCCTGTCTGTGCTGCGCCGGGATATTCAGTTTATTACCTCTGGATACTTGCAGGGAAAAACAGAAAACTCATTCCAAATGAAGACCCGCAACATTCGTGGGTCGGGAAGAAAATAATTTAGGAGGATGATTTTAAGATATGTCTAAACTTAAAAACGCTGTTATTGCGCAGTCTGGCGGACCATCTCCTGTAATTAATAATTCTCTCAGGGGAGTTATTGAGACATGCAAGATATTTCCTGAGAGGTTTGGCAGAATATACGCTGGATACCATGGAATAGAAGGGATTCTTAAGGAGGAGTTGTTGGATTTGAGCGCTCAGAAAGAAGAAGAAATATCTTTTTTAAGAACAACTCCAGCTGCCGGAGCAATAGGAACATGCCGCTATAAATTAAAACAAGAACAAGTTGCGGATTTTAACCGTGTTATAGAAGTTTTCAAAGCTCATAATATCGGCTATTTCTTTTACATTGGCGGCAATGATTCAATGGATACAGCCCATAAAATTAGTGTGCTTGCAAAGGATAAGGGGCTGGATTTAATTGCAGTAGGCGTGCCGAAAACAATAGACAATGATATTGGAGATGAAGAATTCAAGCTTATAGATCATACCCCTGGATATGGCAGTGTAGCAAGATACTGGGCGTATTGCATCCAGAATGCAAATGAAGAGAATGCCGGTTCTTCTCCTGCAGATCCTGTTACGGTAATTCAGGCTATGGGAAGGAAGATAGGTTTTATTCCAGCAGCAGCGCGTCTTGCAGATCCCAAAAGAGAGATGCCGTTACAAATATATCTTGCTGAGACTGACCTTTCGATAGAAGATCTTGCAGATAACGTGAATGAAGAGTTGAAAAGATCAG
>DAOVKY010000163.1 GCA_030631525.1 bacterium | reverse complement strand
GCCTTGGCAGTTGGCTAAAGAGAAAGTGCCGAATCTGGATAAACGCTTGCTTATGATTCCACCTATTGACCTGGATGTCGCAATCAGATTAGATCAGTCTTTTTCTGACCAGGGGGGTAATGATGTGTTGACCGTTCCCTATAAATTCAAAAATTGAGTATAAACTTGTTCTGTTTTGGAAACCATTTTATCAATAGGGAATCTTTCTTTAACTTTCTCTCTTGCAGATTCTCCCAATCTTTGCCTTTGCGCAGGATCTCCTAAGAGCTTTAGAATAGCTTCAGCAAGCGCTTCTGAATTTCCAGGTTCCACCAGCACACCATTTATATTACTGTCTATAAGGTCTTTTGATCCTCCTGTATCAGTTGCAATAACAGGTTTCCCAGCTGCCATAGCTTCTAAGACTACATTGGGCATTCCTTCCCACAAAGAAGGTAAAACAAAAATATCTATAACAGACAATAGTTCTGGAATATCATTTCTAAAACCGATGAATTTTACATTTCTCGAAATATTAAGTTTAGTTGATAATTCTTTTAATTGAGATGACAGGGGACCGCTGCCTGCGATGATAACCGTAATACTGGGAAATTGCTCAATTATTCTTTTAGCCGCATGCAGGAGATACTTTATTCCTTTCTGTTCAGATAATCTGGCAACAGTGCCAACAACGAGCGAATGGGCTTTTTTATTTCTATACGATGTAACCGCATCAAGGAATGAATCAGGAATTCCATTCTCAACAATCTTAAGCTTATGTTCTGAAATGTTGGCTTTTTCTATTGTGAAGTTTTTGACTTCTTTTGATACACATATCTCAAGATTTACCATCCAGCTTGTGATTCTATCCATCCATAGATGATACTGTTTCTTTTTTTCACACACGCGAATTGACGAAATGATAATCGGGATACCAGCTATTCTTCCACAGACTCTTCCGATTATGTTTGCATGGAAAAGATAGGAATGAAGAATATCAAAGCGCTCCTGTCTCAGAAAGGAAACAATGTTAGAGAGTTTATATATATGCCATAGTTTCTCAATATGAAAGTATCTTACCTTTATTCCAAGAGCTTCTAATTTCTTTCCAACTATGCCTTCTCCTTTTAAGCAGCCGACATCCGGAATGAACTTACTTCTATCAATGCGTTGCACCAATTCAAAGAGCATCTTTTCTGCGCCGCCAATGTCAATGTCTGTGATAAAATAAAAGATGCGTTTTGGAGGAAAGGTCATTTTACAATTATCCCTGCATACCCAACCACCTGAGCAAAATCTCCTGTCGCTTCGCCGCTATTAGTGTATTTTACCAGCTCTGCGTGTTTTGCGCCCAGTTTTTTACATGCTGCAAGCATAATGCACACAGGCCCGCAACCGCACATAGAAATATTATATTTGCGGACCCTGTTAAAAAGCTCTGCCTCGTTTAATTTTAATATAGATTCAATAGCCAGATTATCTTTGGTTTTTGCAGTTTCAGATGATTCGTAATGTGTCATATCGGAACTGGCTATAATAAGCACCTCCTCCTCAAAATCCTCTATTGCGCCCGCAATTGCGTACCCAATCTCCTGATACTGTTTAATATCACCATATGAAACCACAATTGGAACAAATCTAAAATTACTCTTAAGATATTGAATAATAGGGAGCTGAACCTCTATTGAATGTTCGTAAATCTGCGCTTCTTCATCCTCTTTTATCAAACTGGTTTTATTCAGTATTATTTCTGCAAGTTCGCCGTTAATATTGACATTGTCCATAGGTGTATTCCATATGCCATGAGCCATTATGGAAAATCTTGCGCCAGCTCCAGTATGATTAGGGCCCAAGATGATTATATTATCCGGCAGTTCTGCTTTTGACAGTGTGAGCGCTGCGGTTTCTCCAGAATACATGTAACCTGCATGAGGAGAGACAATGCCTAGAATTTTTTCTTTTGATGCTTTTTTACTAATGTACTTTTCTATTTCGCGGATGAGCTGTTTTTTTGAGGCAGGATAGAATTGCCCGGATACTGCAGGGTCTCTGAGCATAATGCTTCATTCCTTTAACTTCTTGAGAGCCTTGATTGCCGCTTTGGTAATGCGGGGATCAAATTGAGTACCTGCGCAACGCGCTAATTCAGACAAAGCGTATTCTTTAGTAAACGCCTTTCTATAAGGTCTGTCGGATAACATTGCATCATAAGTATCCGCAATGCTGAATATTTTAGCAAGTAATGGGATCTTCTTATCCCGCAGCCTCATTGGATACCCCTTTCCGTCATGCCGCTCATGATGACTTAGAATAATTGGTTTTGCTAATTTCATAAAATCTATAGTTTCAATTATTGTTACTCCAATACGCGGATGGCTTCTGATAATCTTCCATTCTTCCTTAGTCAGCTTGTCAGGCTTATTTAGTATTCTTATTGGGATTCCTATTTTCCCAATGTCATGCAAAGCGCCAAACCGTTTTATTAATTCTATGTTTTCCTTAGATAACTCCATCTCTTTGGCTATAGCCAAAGCGTATTTTTTAACTCTATCTGAATGACCTTGTGTATATGGCTCCTTTGCCTCCATGGCTTTAACTAGAGCTGTTATTGTATTAAAGTAACTCTGTTGAAGTTCATCAAAAAGAAGAGCATTGCTTATAGCTACGGCAGCCTCATAACCTATAGTAGTAAGTATTGTCAGGTCGTCCTTTGTAAAGGCAAGTCCGCCAACCTTTTCTTCAACACTTATTACACCTATTGTTTTTGCCCTGACTTTCAGAGGCACACATATGAGTTTCCTTTTTTCTTTTCTGTTCATAATGTTTTTAAATTTGCCAGCTCTGAGCACATTCTTTATAAGAACAGGTTTCCCTTCTTTTGCAACCCAGCCGGCAACGCCTTCTCCCATTTTAAACTTAACAGTTTTAATCTTTGTTTTGGTTAAACCCTTTGCAGCTTTTATTCGCAGTTGTTTTGTTCTTTTGTCAACAAGCATAATAGATATTTTTTCTGTTAAAGTTTTTTGGGAGATTAACCTAATAATGGATGCTAGTAACTTTTGTATATCCAGCTGAAGAGTAAGTGTTTCCCCTATTTTATGCAGGATTTCCAGTTGTTTTACCTTTTTG
>DAOVKY010000160.1 GCA_030631525.1 bacterium | reverse complement strand
CATCAGATATTTCTTGAGCCAGAGGGATTGAATACGTTTGAATTCTATCCTAATGGGCTTGCTACAAGTCTGCCGAAAGATATTCAAATGGATTTTTTACACTCAATTAAAGGATTGGAGAAGGCAAAGCCCACACATATGGGTTATGGAATAGAACACGATGTTATCGATCCCAGACAGATTTATCCCTATTTAGAGGCAAAACTGGTTTCCAACTTATATCTGGCAGGGCAGATTAATGGTACCACAGGATATGAGGAAGCTGCAGCACAGGGACTGATTGCAGGAGTAAATGCTGTGTTAAAGATGAAGGGAAAAGCTCCTCTTATACTGGATCGTTCTACAAGTTATATTGGTGTATTGCTTGATGATCTTGCAACTAAGGGTACGAATGAGCCATACAGGATGTTTACTTCGCGCGTTGAGCACCGCCTCGTTATTCGTGAAGATAATGCAGATTTGCGTTTAAGAAAAATTGGATATAAAGCAGGTCTTGTTTCAAAAGATGATTTTGATAAGACTGTTGAGAAGCAGAGAAAAATTGAGCAGGGATTAAAGTATTTAAGGAGAGAAAAAATAACGCCATCCACTATTCCTTCTATTAAAAAGACTGTTTCTCTGGAGGAATTTCTCAGACGTCCGGAAGTTGGCATTAATACTTTCAAGATTGACTTGCCCACCGATGTACTAAATCAGATGGAGATAGAGATCAAATATGCCGGTTTTATTAAACGGCAGACGCGGGATATAAAGAAATTTAAGGATCTTGAGAGGATAAGGATTCCCAAAGATTTAGTATACGCAGATGTTCATGGATTATCTATGGAGATTAAGGAAAAACTAAAAAAATTCCAGCCTGTATCATTGGGCCAGGCGAACCGCATTTCTGGGATAACCCCTGCAGCAATCATGATTTTAATGGTATTTTTAAAGAAGAAGAAAAAGTAATGTGATAATTTTATATGATAGTATAAATTTCTCTTTACAATTTTATACTATGGTATAAAAAATCCTTTAATGATAGGTTCTTCCATTAGCATTTATGACATTGTTGAGGCATATTCAGAAAATAAATACATTGTTTCAGCATGGCGCTTTTTGGGACTATTAGGATAGATTCCTGCTAAGAATCCGCAAGAATGACGTGCTTTCAGGTAATAGAACGTATCATTATGACGGCATGAAACTCCACGCCCTTACGGACGTGGTATCTTTAAAATTCAAGCTCTGCTTGTCCTGTATCTTCTTTTCCTTGCATCTCAATATATTTCCTAATAATCTCTTCTAAGAATAATGGAGAACAAAAGTTACGGAAGACTATCTGAAACAGGTTGCCAAAACTTACTGTTAAAAGACACACAGATTAATCTTGTTTTTTCTTGACGCAACTATAATACATGGTATACTTGTAATAGATGTGTCAATTAAATCAGGAGGGATGAGATGTTAAAAAATGTATCTACGTTAGAAATCAGGCGGAACCTTGGAGCGATTCTTAATAGAGTGAGTTTGAGAGACGACCAATATATCATTGAAAGGAAGGGAGAGCTACTGGCCGCAGTGGTGCCTGTCTGGCAGTTGAAAAAATGGCGGGATGAAAAAGAAGTATTTTTTAGAATGATAGACAAAACACAACAGAGAAATAAGAAAGTTTTTTCATCTGTTATTGAAAAAGAGATTGGTGAAGCCATAAAAAGTGTGAGAAAAAACAGCAAATGCTAAAGATAGTAGCAGATACAAATCTCATTGTAAGCGCTGTAATAACTTCTCATGGAAACTCTGCAAGAGTCTTAGAGCTTTTTAGGAAAAGCCTGATAGAGATCGTTACATCAGAGGAAATAACGATTGAGATTCAAAGAGTTCTAAATTATCCCAAAATTAGAAAAAGACATGGATGGGGTCTGGAAGAAACCAAGCGGTTTATTAAATGGCTTAAAAATTTTTGTATTGTTGTTGTCCCTAAAGCGCATTCTGATCCAATTGTGAAACTAGATGTCTCTGATGATAAATTTTTAGACTGCGCAGTTGCCGGTGAAGTTGACTATATTGTCTCAGGCGATAAACATCTTCTAAATCTTGAAGAATACCAAGGCATAAAGATAGTGAAGCCTGCCGATTTTATCAGAATATTGAAATAGATGCATTGCTTTTTGCGGTATTTTTATAGTAGCAGTATAAATATTCATGATATTTTATGGTAGCGAATATGTACAAATTTTCTGAATATCTCAGGAAACGTTTTGGGGTGCGGGTTTATAAAGTAAGTATAGATGCCGGGTTCTCCTGCCCTAATAGAGACGGCTCAAAAAGTAAAGACGGCTGTATCTATTGTGATAATAGGGGATTCAGCTTTAACAGCCGTATTGCTTCGCTGCCAATAGAAGAGCAGATTGCTAAAGGCATAGAGTTTGGTAAGAGAAGATTTAAGGCTCAGAAATTTATAGTGTATTTTCAGGCATATACAAATACATACGCTCCTTTAGAAGTTTTGAAAAAAAAGTATGATGCTATCAGGGAATTCGAAGATGTTGTAGGCCTATCCATTGGCACTCGTCCTGATTGTATAAACGGAAAAATTCTGGATTTAATTGAAAGCTATGCCCCTGATTACGAAGTATGGATTGAATATGGGCTTCAGAGCATACACAATAAGACATTAGAGTTTGTAAACAGAGGGCATGTTTATAAGGACTTTCTGAAAGCTGTGAATCTAACAAGAGAAAGAAAAAACATAAAGATATGTGTTCATGTGATTATAGGACTGCCTCATGAGACTAAAGGGGATATTTTGAAAACTGCAGAGGTTCTGGGCAGGCTTAGATTAGATGGTATAAAGATTCATCCTATTCATATAATAAAAGGAACAAAGCTGGAAGAGATTTATAAGAAAGGTCAGTATAAGCCATTGGAATTAGATGCGTATGTAAATTTGGCTGTAGGATTTCTGGAACGTGTCTGGTCAGAGACTGTGATTCAAAGAATAACTGCAGATTGTCCAAGGGAATTTCTCGTAGCGCCAATGTGGATTGTTGACAAAAACAAAGCGCTGGGTAAAATAGAAGAGAAATTTCTACAAATGAACACGTTTCAGGGCAGACTATATCAGGAGAGGGGATAAGATGAGCATAAGACAAAATATATTAGAAAAAATCGGTGGCGTT
>DAOVKY010000112.1 GCA_030631525.1 bacterium | reverse complement strand
CGCTAAAACCGGGATTTACCACAGCATCAGAAAAAATCAGGGCATTAGGTTTTGGTGCTGGCATGGGCCTTCCTAATATAAAACGTTGTTCTGACAATTTAGAGATAAAATCTTCTTTACAGGCAGGAACAATCTTAAAAGCGAAAATTAATTTAGGAGAGAAAAAATGAAGCTGTCTGAGATTATTGATAAATGTAAGTTAGGAAAAATTGCCATATGTTCTGACTGTGAAATTGAAACAGGATATTGCAGCGATTTAATGTCTGATGTTATGGCTCATGCTGCTCAAAACTGTATTTGGGTCACTATACAGGCTCATAAAAACAGTATCGCAGTTGCTCTTATTAAGGATATTCGGGCAATAATATTTACCAACAACGTACCAGTTGAACCTGAAGTAATTAAAAAAGCCAAAGAAGAGAAGATTAATTTACTAAGGACGAAAAAGGATTCCTTTACGGTTTGCGGGAAAATATATGGCATGCTGGAGGTTAAAAACTGAAACGGATTGATCTGCATATTCATTCTGCGCTTTCAGCTTGTTGTGATGACGGAATGTCACCGAGGATGATTTTAGATATGGCATCAAAAAGAAATTTAGACGTTGTTTCCATAACTGACCATAATGCTGTTCAGCATTCAATTGCAGCCTGTCAGTTAAGTGAAAAAGACCAGATTGCGGTTATCCCCGGGGTTGAGCTAACAACCAGAGAAGAAGTGCATCTTCTGGCATATTTCCCCGATGTTGAAAGTTTATTAAAATTAGAAAAGAAAATAGATAGTTGTTTACCAAAAATACGTAATAATCCGGAAATTTTCGGGCATCAGGTAAGGTATGACCTGAATGGAGAGATTGTTGAGCTTGATAACAAATTAAGACAAACAGCTCTGGATATTGGATTGGATAATCTTGTTGATTTTATTCATAACATTGGGGGGATAGCGGTTCCTGCGCATATTGATAAAGACAGGTTCAGCATGCTCAGCCAATTGGGTTTTTTAGATCCGGAAGCGGATTTTGATGCAGTAGAAATCTCCAAATTTAAATGGGAAAAAGAAAGTTCTCATCTATCGAATACTTGGGATGGGTTCCCAGTAATAGCAGGTTCTGACAGTCATGTTATAGAGGATATAGGCCTTTTTTTTATGGAAGATATCAATGATGAGATCAGAGATTTTACATCCTTAAAAGGTTTTTTAAAAAGGAAATAAAAACGTCATTGCGAGGAGCGTAAGCGACGTGGCAATCTCTGAGATTGCTTCACCTTCGGTTCGCAATGACAGATAGGACATTTTCAAGTGAAAGATTTAGCAGACCATTTATTTGACATTCTGGAGAATTCAGTGACGGCTGGAGCAACTGAGGTTAGAATTATGCTGGGTCTTTCTAGTAAAAGATTTTTTTGCAAAATAAAGGATAATGGCAGAGGCATTGAGAACGAAGATGTGACTGATCCTTTTGTAACTTCCAGAAAGGAACGAAAGGTCGGGTTGGGACTTCCTCTTTTGAAGAAGACAGCAGAAAATACAAACGGATTTCTCAGGATTTCCAGATTAGAAGGCAATGGAACATTCATGGAATTTGAGACAGATATTTCTCATATTGATGCTAAACCATTCGGTGATTTGGCAAAGGTTTTTGTTGATGCCCTGCGTTCATGGCCAGAGGTTGATTTTGAGGTTTTAATAGATAGAGAAAAAGGCAAAAACGAACAAGTTCTCAATACAAAAGAAATTAGAGATACTATGGACTGCTCTGATATACAGCACAAAGAAATTCAGGATTTCGTTTATAAATCTATTGACAAAGAACTTAAAAAAATTGGCATTAACACACAATTCGGTAAATTTTAACTTTACATAAAGGAGAGTTATGAAAAACTTGGAAGAACTAAAGCGGATAAGGGATAGGGTAAAAAAGAATCTTCAGATGCGGTCGGGAAAACATAAAGTTAGAATTGTTGTTTGCATGGCAACCTGTGGTATTGCTGCAGGAGCAAGGCAAACGATGAATACTCTGGCAGATCTTATTGGAAAAAGCAATAGGGACGATATTGCAATCACGACTTCCGGCTGCGCTGGTTTTTGTGAGCAGGAACCTATGATCCAGATTTATATAGAAGATAAGGAACCTGTTGTATATGGAAAAGTTGACTTAAAGGCTGCTGAAGAAATCTTTGAGAAGCATATTCTAAATGGTCAGATTGTAGAAAGGTATCTTTTTTCAAAGGGAAAATAATTATGGAATGTCTTTGCAAAGAAAAGAAACTTACCAGTGAGCAGAAATATAGCCTGCTTAAAGAATTCATTGATGAAAGCAAGAATAAAAAAGGCTATTTAATTCCTGTGCTTCATAAGGCTCAAACGATCTTTGGATATCTTCCCCCTGAAGTGCAAAATTTTGTAGCCAGGGAAATGGATATTGCGATAAGCATAGTTGTCGGAGTGGTTACTTTTTACTCCTATTTCAAGCTTTTTCCTGCGGGCAGACATACTATTACTGTGTGTTTGGGGACGGCTTGTTATGTCAGAGGCGCAAAGAAAATATTAGAGGCGCTTGAGAAAAAACTTGGCATCAAGATCGGCGAAACTACTGAGGATAGAAGATTTTCTCTTGGAGCGCAAAGATGTTTAGGAGCCTGTGGATTAGCTCCTGTCATTATGATCAATGAAGATGTTCATGGTCGGATGTCTGCTCAAAAATTAGATGCGATAATAGAACAATACAAATAAGGTAGAAAATATCATTATGTATAATCTAAGAACGCATGTTCTTCTTTGTTACGGAGGCGCCTGCATTTCTTCAGGCGCTGAAAGCGTTAAGGAAGCAATGGAGAAAGCAATAAACGAAGTGGGCATTCAAAATGAAGTTGATGTTATTACTACCGGATGTATGGGAACCTGCGAGTTAGGTCCGATCATGATTGTTTATCCTGACGGAGTATTTTACCAGAAGGTTAAACCTGAAGATGCGGAAGAAATTATCCGGGAACATTTACTAAAAGGAAGAGTGGTTAAACGTCTTTTTTACAAAAAGCCAAAGACTGAAGAAATGGTGGAAATGTTTAATGATATTGATTTCTTCAAGCTTCAGAAAAAAACAGCTCTCAGGAATTGCGGGATTATCAATCCGCTTGATATTGAGGAATATATTGCTGCTGACGGATATATGGCTCTTGGAAAAGCGTTGACGGAAATGACTCCGCATAAAGTGATTGAAGAAATCAAAAGATCAGGGCTTAGGGGACGCGGAGGAGCAGGATTTCCAACAGGTTTAAAGTGGGAGCTTACTGCGGCATCCGAAGGGAAACAGAAATATGTGATATGCAATGCTGATGAGGGCGACCCAGGCGCTTTTATGGACAGAAGTATTCTTGAAGGAGATCCGCACAGTGTAATGGAAGCCATGATGATATGCGGTTATGCTATTGGCGCAGATCAGGGATATGTGTATGTTCGCGCGGAATATCCATTGGCAGTAGAAAGGTTATCGCTTGCCATTAAGCAGGCAAAGAAGAACGAGCTTCTCGGAGAAAACATTTTTGGAACAGGTTTTAATTTTGACATAGAGATCCGGATGGGTGCCGGCGCTTTTGTATGCGGAGAAGAAACTGCGCTTATGCGTTCCATAGAAGGCATGAGAGGAGAACCGCGTCCAAAACCGCCCTTCCCTGCCCAAAAGGGTCTGTTTGATTGCCCAACAGTTTTAAACAATGTGGAAACCTTTGCCAATATACCTTATATAATTTTACAGGGAGCTGATGATTTTGCTTCTGTTGGAACTGAAAAAAGCAGAGGAACAAAGGTTTTTGCTCTAGCAGGGGATATAAATAATACAGGTCTTATTGAGATACCTATTGGAATGCCGTTGGGAACAATTATCTATGATATTGGAGGAGGTATTCCAAATAATAAAAAATTAAAAGCGGTGCAGATCGGCGGTCCTTCGGGAGGATGCATTCCTGTTCAACACTTAAATGTGCCTGTTGACTACGAATCAT
>DAOVKY010000072.1 GCA_030631525.1 bacterium | reverse complement strand
CATACAACAACTCTTACAAAACATGTATCTTCTGTCTTTGTTCCCTCTTTATTTTTAAAAAACCGATTAATTGCTATGCTAAAATCCGCAACTGCAGTACCACTTGGTATATATCTGAGTTCTGGATCTCTTGTCAAATTGCCCATCAAAAAAACCTTATTCAAATTTGCCATGTTTACTCTCCTTTTTTCTATATTACTTCCTTAAAATAAAAACTCTAAATATATCCTCTTTCATTTTTAATTTCTTATTAAGCACAGCAATGCCTTCAGAAGGAGCTTCGAATTTTATATTTACATACACTCCTTCTATGCGCTTTTTGATCTTATAAGCAAGTTTTTTCTTTCCAATACGGTCAACATCTATAACCTTGCCTTTTGCCGATGCAATATCTTTTTCAATATCTTTTATAACCTTATCCCTATCCTCTTCTGCTAAATCAGAGTTTATAATAAATAAACCTTCATACTTATTTTTATCCACTAAATCACCTCCCGTTTTTTAAAATTTTACAAATGTTCATTTAAACTTTTCAATACACCTCGAATTAATGGCTTAATTGACGGTATATTTTCTTTTGCCACCTTCCATAAAATTTCAACATCCACACCAAAATACTCATGTATCATCTTATCTCTCATTCCTGCCATCTTCTTCCATGGAATAGAAGGATTTTTATCTCTAATAGACTCAGGAAGACTTTTTGTTGCCTCTCCAATAACTTCAATACTTCTTATAACTGCATTTATTGTCTTCCTGTCATTATTAAAATCTTCGAAACTCATATCTCTTGTAAACGACTCTATATCACTTACAGAATCAATTATATCCTGAATATAATCTCTGTAATCTCGTCCTTTCATATGTAAATAACCTCCTCAAGAATATATTTTCCAATATATGGCTTTAAAGCTTTTTTAGACACAAGATCAATTTTGCTTCCAAATAAATTCTTTAGATATTCTTCCAAATCCATAAATTCAAAAAGCCCGATAGTCTCCTCAAAGCTAACCAAAATATCAATATCGCTCTTTCTTTTCTGCTCCCCTCTAACATAAGAGCCAAAAACTCCAAGTTCTTTTACTTTAAACCTTCCCCTTAACTCTTCTTTATGTTCTGCCGAAATTTTTTTTATCTCTTCAAGCGATCTCATTTTAAAATTCCTTTTCGGTCATTGCGAACAAAGTGAAACAATCTCGTCTTTTAAGATTGCCACGTCGCCTACGCTCCTCGCAATGATATTTTTATTGTATTGTTGCATTTTTCTATTTCTAATATATGTTAGGTGCATTCTTGTTTCGCACTATCTATCGCCATTGATTATCCTGAGGTATATTGCCTTTCATAATCTCATTTTTCCACTTTGTCAATTTTTTGGCATGGTCTTGCGCCACTCGCAAGCTATTGGGATTGGACTGGCGGCGAGGATCATTGACATCAGCCCAAAACGTCTGTACTACGTCCAAGTATTCAAGAACTGCGGACTTCTCCCCTTTCTCCAGAAGCTCACGAGCAAGTATGAAGCTGGGACCGAACGATCTAAGACTTGGATTGTCAGAACCAATCGTAACGGATTTCAGAAGGTGTATTTTGGCAGCTTCGAGGTCATTCTCTCGAAGAGCAACACGTCCCAGAACGGTGCGGGCAAGGTGATGACTGGGACTGCGTTTTACTATCTCTTCAGCTAATCGCTTCGCAGAGGCAATGTCCCCAGTTTCAAGTGATGCGAGGGCAATACGCACATTTAATGAGGACACGCGGCCTTTGAGGGCTTTCTTGTCGGACTTGTCAGGGTTGACTTCTAATGCTGTTTGCAGAATCTGAGAGGACTTCCGCAAATATCCGAGTGCACATTTGTAACGTGCTCGCCGCTGTTCCGCCGGGAGTCGTCTTGCTTGGAATTGGTCTTCGGCAAAGCACATATCAATCAAATGACACCAGATGAAATTAATGTACGTTGGGTTTCTTTCCTGCGCCGCGAGGAGTAGCGGAATCAGTTTCTTTCGATCCACTGAAAGAAGTTTCCAACGGCAATTCGGATCGTTCTTCAACTTGCTTTCAAGGTCGTCAAGTTCAGCATCGGTAAAGTTCTGTATCGTACCTGTGTTCTTAGTATCTTCTGTCCTTAAATTACCACAACTACAAAAGATCGTTACAATGAGAGCGACACTTATAACGTAGCTACACTTATTTATCATCTTCATGACCCTTTCATTGATACATCATCCACATATTAGAATTAAAAAATTCAAAATTTCTTAAACAATGGCGCTAAAACAAGAGAAATAATACTCATAAGCTTAATCAAAATATTAATAGAAGGACCAACTGTATCCTTTAGCGGATCGCCCACTGTGTCTCCAATAACAGCTGCTTTATGAGCCTCACTGCCCTTTCCGCCAAAATTTCCTTCCTCAATATACTTTTTAGCATTATCCATAGCTCCGCCGCTATTTGCCATTTGTATGCCAAGCATGAGACCTGATATTAATGCCCCAACAAGCAACCCAGCAAGAGCTTTAGGCCCTAATAACAATCCAATTGCAACAGGCGCTACAATAGCCATAGCGCCAGGAAGTAACATACCCTGAATAGCCCCTTTTGTTGCAATATCAACGCATGTTGCTGAATCAGGCATTACCTTTCCTTCCATTAATCCTTTAATTTCCCTGAACTGTCTTCTCACTTCAGCTATCAACTCATACGCAGCTCTACTAACAGCCTTAAAAAGCATTGAAGAGAATAGGAACGCCAGCATACCTCCAATTAATAAACCTGCCATAACTTTGGGGTCCGTAATATCTGCTCCTTTTATGCCGACTATCATAATATAAGCGGACACCAATCCTATAGTCGCAAATGCAGCTGAACCTATTGCAAACCCCTTACCAATTGCTGCTGTTGTATTGCCGACAGCGTCCAGATTGTCCGTTATTTTTCTTACAGACGGATCCATTTTTGCCATCTCCGCTATACCTCCCGCATTGTCAGCAATAGGCCCGTATGAATCAACTGAGACGATCATGCCGGTTGTGGCAAGCATACCTACAGCAGCCATAGCAACTCCATATCCTCCGGCAAAATGATAAGCAATCATAATGGCGCCGGCAAGTACCAGCACGGGCATACACGTGCTTTGCATGCCGACTGCCAGCCCTCCGGTAATAGTTATCGCAGGACCGCTCTTGGAACTTTCGGCAAGTTCTCTAACCGGTTTATATTTTGTTGAAGTAAAAAACTCGCTTGTAAAACCAATTGCCATACCTGATATAATTCCAGCAAGTGTAGCATAAAAAGGTCCTAATTTAGAATAGCTCTCAAACGCTACGCCAAATCTGCTTACAATGAAATATGTGCCTATGATCGATAAAACAGCGCTTACATAAGTCCCGCCCATTAAAGCTCCCTGAGGATTTTTTTTGCCAAATACCTTTACATAGATTACTCCAATAATAGAAGCTATAATCCCTGCGCCTGCTATATAAATCGGCATAAATTTTAACTTATCGGCTACACTTTGTCCCATTATAACCACGAATGTTGAAGCAATAGCTATGCTTGCAATAATGGATTCAACATACGACTCTAAAAGGTCTGCGCCCAGACCTGCAACATCTCCTACGTTATCCCCGACATTGTCAGCGATCACACCGGGATTTCTGGGGTCATCTTCGGGAATGCCCGCTTCCACCTTACCAACAAGATCAGCACCCATATCTGCGCCTTTTGTAAATATCCCTCCACCTGATCTTGCAAAAAGAGCTACAAGACTTGCTCCCATAGCGTATCCATTTATTATTACAGGGTCCCCTTTAAATATAAAATACACAAGAATAAGACCTAATAAAGCCAGACCAACCACGCTCATTCCCATTACTGAGCCGCCCGAAATTGCAACATTTAATGCTGCTTTTACTCCTCCATAAGAGGCAGCATTTGCTGTTCTGGAATTTGCTCTTGTTGCTATACTCATTCCAATATATCCTGCAAAAGCAGACATAAAAGAACCAATTATAAAAGCAACAGATGTCTTCCAACCCAAACTAACGCCAATCAGCCCTGCTATTAAAACCACAAAAACAGCAATATAACTATACTCCCGTTTTAAGAAAGCCATAGCTCCCTCTTGTATAAGACGAGATATATCCTTCATCTTCTGCGTGCCTTCTTCTTTTCTTAGAACTCCAATTGCAAGAATCAGAGCAAAACCCAGCGCTAAAAAACTACATATCAATGAAAACAACATAACAAATTCCTTTCTATACAATTGCCAATGTGTTGATGGTACACATTGCTTTATCAATGCTGTCCCTTATAGTTATGATTACAGCGTCTAAAACCCTGGATAAAATCTCGTCAAATTTACTCATTTCAAGCTTATCAAAATTTTTCAGCACGTATTTTTTTAAATCCTCATAATGAATACTTCTGCCTATACCAATACGTATTCTCGAAAAATTTTCATTACCCAGCGCATCTATAATAGATTCTATACCATTATGTCCGCCGGATTTTCCATTCTTCTTAACTTTGATCCTGCCGAATTCTATATCAGCATCATCATGAACAACAACCAAATCTTCCAAATCCATTTTATAGAAATTAACAAGCTTTGAGACTGCCTGTCCGCTTAAATTGACAAAAGTCTGGGGCTTTGCAAGAATTACTTCATCCTTTCCTATAAAACCCCGACCAATTACAGAATCAAACTTTCTGGTTTTTATATTAATCCCCGTCTCTTTTGCCACTTTATCAATGGCCATAAATCCTGCATTGTGTCTGTTTTTTTTGAACTTGATACCCGGATTACCTAATCCCACAATTATTTTCATCTACTTTTGCTCATCTGGTTTTTTCTCTTCTTTCTGCTCTTTCTCTTCTTTCCGCTCCTCCCCTTCTGATGCCTCAGCTTCAACCTCTTCCTTTCCTTCCTCAATAACTTCCGGCTCTTCTTCCACAGAAACTTCCTCCTCCTTTATAATAGTTGGAGGAACAATAGAAACAATCGCTTGCTCCGCGTCTGCTAAAATTTCTACATCCTTAGAAACATTCAGATCCCTTATATGGATGGATGAACCTATTTCCAACTGCGTAACATCTACTTCAAAGTGACCTGGCATTTTATCAGGCAAGCAGCTAACTTCCACATCTCTCATAGAGTGATCCAGCACCCCCCCCTCTTTAACGCCCGGAGCCTCGCCAGTAAGAATTATATTAATCCTTGTAGTAATTTTCTCATGAAGCAATATTTTATAAAAGTCTATATGAAGCAATCCATCACTTACAGGATGATACTGAATGTTTCTAATCATCACAGTTTCTTGTTT
>DAOVKY010000183.1 GCA_030631525.1 bacterium | reverse complement strand
TTTTTTACTTTGCCTTTGTCTGCAATTGCAACAATACATACAAATCGTGCCGTGCGATTCTTAGGAGGAACATACTCCATGAGTTCAAGAAGTTTTTTATTATTGTCATCGTAAGTTGCATCTTCTCCTGCAAAACGTGAGGAATAAACTCCCGGCCGTCCTTCCAAAGCATCAACATCCAGACCGGAATCATCAGCAATAGACAATTGCTGTGTGAATTTACTTACAACAAGAGCCTTCTTAATTGCATTCTCTTCTAATGTTGCACCGTCTTCTTCAACCTCCTCCAATCCAGGAAAGTCCAATGCAGACGAGATTCCTACTTTTAAATCACCTAAAATTTTCTTAATCTCTTTTATTTTATTTCTGTTTCTTGTTGCCAGAACTATATTCACTCTACTTACCTTTTATCTTTTCAAGCTTTGCATATTTAGTAAGCAAAAGACGCTTCTGATTGTCATTGTCAAAATGAACTGTTATTTTCAAACTCTCTCCAACCCCACTATGATCAATAACAGTTCCCTTTCCCCATTTTGGGTGCATCACCCTATTGCCAATACTATACTCTCGTTTAAGAATATGCTTAGTCACATTGTCTGCCCTCCTCCTTATCAAAGTGTTTATCTGCCATTCTTGTTATTCTATTTAGAACGATTTCAAGTTCCTTGCCTTTTTCCAGTTTTTCTTCTTTTGAAGCATCTGATGGAACATAAACAGGAGAACCAAAAGTTACTACAGCCCTGGCGAAAGGATGTGGAAATACAAACCTATCCCAGCTGTTAAGTCTTGTGTTTCTGGATGAATTGAATGTCATGGGAACTATCGGACATCCGGACTCGGCTGCTATACGAATAATTCCCTGCTGTACTTTTTCAGATGGACCTCTTGGCCCATCCGGTGTTATTCCCATATCAAAACTTTCTGATAATCTTTTAAGCATCTCTTCATGAGCATTCTTTCCGTAATGCCTGCTAGACCCTCTAATAGCAGAATATCCAAATTTTCCGACAATCCTTGCTATAAATTCCCCATCCCTGCTCGGACTTATTAAGACACATATATTCCCACCACATAACTTGTACCTGTAATAATACACAGTTAAAAACAACCTGCTGTGCCATGTAGCAAGTATAATATTTTTGCCTTTTCTTTTTAATTTTAGGTAGTTTTCTTCTCCTTTGGTTTCAAAGATTATGCTTCTGCCAATACCTCTGATCAATATCCACGCTAACCATGGAATTACTCCTGACTTAAAAACCCTATGTATTCTCATTTTTCAGCATCCACACGAAACTGAAGATCATACAATTTCTTGTACAAACCGCCTTTTTTGACAAGTTCCTCATGTGTGCCAGTTTCTATAATTTTGTTGTCTTCCACTACTATAATTTTATCCGCATGCATAATAGTAGAAAGCCGATGCGCAATTACAAATGTGGTACGATGAGTCATAAGATTATCTATTGCTTTCTGAACCAGATATTCCGATTCAGTATCAAGAGCAGAGGTCGCTTCATCAAGTATAAGTATAGGAGGATTTTTAAGAATAGCTCTTGCAATGGCTATTCTCTGCGCCTCTCCTCCTGAAAGCTTTACTCCGCGATCACCGATAACAGCATCATATCCTTCAGGCATTTTCATTATAAACTCATGAGCAAGCGCAGCTTTAGCTGCATGTTCTATCTTTTCCTGAGAAACCTGTTTCTGATGCCCATAAGATATATTCTGTTTCACTGTATCATTAAAGAGAACAGTCTCTTGTGTAACAATTCCCATTTGCCTGCGAAGAGAACATAATGAAAATTCCTTAATATTCGTTTCGTCTATTGTAATTTGTCCTGATGTTGGATCATACAGCCGTGGGATGAGATTCGCTATGGTCGTTTTACCTGAACCGCTTGGACCTACTACAGCAACAACCTCTCCGTGCTTAATATCAAAACTGACATTCTTTAACACAATAACATCTTTGTCATAAGTAAAACTGACATTCCTGAATTCGATTTTATTCTTAAATGTATCCAATGCGCGCGCATTGGGCAAATCAACAATCTCCGACGGGCTATCCATCACTTTGAAAATTCTTAATGAAGCTGCAAGCATAGACTGAATCGTATTATTAACCTTGCTTAATTTCTTTACTGAACCGGGTATGCCGCCTATAGCAACAGCAAATCCAATAAAGCAGCCAATAGTTAAATCCCCTCTTATAACGGAAACGCCGCCCAGCCATACAGCAAGAGCAATTCCGAGCATGCCTACAAACTCTGTAACAGAAGAAGTAACTGCCTGTATTCTTGTTCTCTTTATCTCTGTTTTAAAAACCCCCTCATTTTCATTGTTAAACCTTTCTGATTCATAATGTTCCATAGAAAAAGCTTTAACAATTCTCATTGAGGAAAGGCTTTCCTGCATTACTGAAAAAACGGATGCTCTTCTCTTTAAGGTGATGGATGTAACCTTGCGCATCTTTTTGCCGAATTTAATAATTGGATATATTGCAATAGGAAATATCAGAATAGAGGCAATGGTTAGTTTTGGACTGAGCGCAAATGCCATTATTATTCGCGTCAGGATATTTAAAGGCTCTCTCATAACATCCCCAAAGAGTACTGTCATGGATTTTTTAACTTCTCCAACATCATTTGAAATACGGCTCATAATAGCGCCCGATTTCTGCCTGGTGAAGAAGGATAAACTCATATGCTGAATATGCCTGTATAATTTATTTCTCAAATCCAAGGTTCCCCGAAGACCAGCATATGTTATTAAATAACTTTGAGCAAAGTAGGCAAAT
>DAOVKY010000147.1 GCA_030631525.1 bacterium | reverse complement strand
CTCGCTTATGCTCGAATTTATCTATGGCTTTCATTAGCCCTATGTTGCCTTCTTGAATCAGATCCAAAAAAGGCAAGCCTCTATTAACATACTTTTTAGCAATACTTACAACAAGACGTAGGTTTGCTTCTGCCATTTCCTTCTTTGCTGCAGAAATCTTTACTTGCTCATGCTCTATCTCCTTCACTAATTCAGACAGCTGATCAAAGGATAGTGCAGCTTCCGCTTCTAAATATCTTATTCTTCTCCGACTTTTGCTTATTCTCACTTTATCTGCAATCTCGTTAATCCTTGCTTTTATCTCATTCATTTCTTTGAGAGAACATTTTATCTTATTAGCAGTTTCTAATATATCTGTCTGGCTCAATTTAAGCTTTGTTCCGATTTTTATAATCCTGTTTTTTTCGGAATTTATTTCTTTTGTTATTTTTAACTGCTGTTCTTTTGAGAGTCCATGTTTTTTCAGTTTTCTCTTTAAATCATGAATTTTTATATCAGCTTCGCTTATACTATCTAATAAAGCAGGCATGCTTTTTAATAGATCTTTGCTTTGAATACCTATTTCATCATCAAGAATATCCTCAATTTCTGTTTCAGTCTCTTTTAACTTTTTAAGATACCTATCAACTATGATCTTTATTTGTTTAGGTGCAAACCCACAGGTAAATACTAGTCTTCTTAATTTTCTCTCTGCCTTTTCAATCTTCTTCGCCAGTTTTGATTCCTGCTCTCTGGTAAGTAAAGCAATCTGCCCCATCTGATGCAGATATGTGCGCACAGGATCACTAACTTTTGACTTTGTAGCAACATCCAGTGTTTTTTCAACTTCTTTTTCTTTTGAAACAGCTGTAATCTTAGTCTCAGGAGCAGATAAAATTTCAATATCCATATCTCCCAGCATCATAAAAATATCGTCAATCCGCTCCGGTGAGACAATATCAACGGGAAGCAGCTCGTTTATCTCTTCATAGGTCAGATGCCCTTTCTTCTTTCCTAATTCCATTAATTTTTTCGTGCCCTTGGGGTATCTTTTTCTTTTATCCATACTTAACAATTTACCTTTCTACATTGTATTATCAATTCTTTCTGTTCCATTATCTGTTTTAGAATACTCTTTATTTCACCTGTTTCTTTCGTTTTTTCTAAGCTTGCATTGAGCTCCTTTATCCTTTTATTTATTTTTTTCTCTTTCAACTTTGCTATTATCTGATTAATCTCTTTCTCTTTTTCAGAATGAGGAATAGTTTCCATAATGAGACCTGTAACTACATCCTTGAGCGCATCATTTTTCAGCTGATTTAAAATATTTTTGTGAGATTGTATTTTACCTGTTGTGTCCAGCTTAAACAATAGTTTTGCAATTTGCCGATAGTCGTTATTCAGGAAGTCCTCCACAACTAAAGACTGGCGCACCTTTTTAACAATACCCGTATCTTCCAGCATTAGCTGCAGCAAGTGTTTCTCAATCCTTTCTGTCGGCAGGAGAGAAGCGCTTGGATTATAGGATGTTCTCTCAGATGCCTGACTTTTTATTTTTCCAATCTCATCCAATACAGACGCTTCATTCAATGATAATTTTTCTGCCAAATATTTGATATATTCGGATTTTCTAATGGAATCAGTTATCTTGCTGATCGTAGGCAATATGTTTTTTGCAATCTCTGTTTTGCCGTCTATAGATGCCGAATCCAGCTGATCCTCCAAGATACCAATCCTATAAGTAATAATGTCAACCGCTTCTTCCAGCATATTGGAAAACTTGTTCTTCCCGTATTTGTTAAGAAAGCTGTCAGGATCCTCGCCTGCAGGCAGTCTGGCGATTTTTACCATTAACCCTTGCTCAACCAAGATGTCCAGTCCGCGTAATGTTGCGTTAGTCCCGGCTGTATCCCCGTCATATACTATAGTTGCTTTTGAGGCATATCGTAACAGCAATTTAGCCTGCTGAACCGTTAAGGACGTTCCTGAGGATGCTACAACGTTTAGAAACCCTGCCTGATAAAGCGCCAAGAGATCCATATACCCTTCCACTATAACAGCATGCTTTTTATCAGCTATTTCCTTTTTCGCAATATTAAGTCCATAAAGAATATTGCTCTTATTGTATAATTCTGTTTGCGGGGAATTCAGATATTTGGGAAGTGTTTTATCATCAAGCGCTCTGCCGGCGAAACCTACGATTTTTCCCTGTGTATTATATATTGGGAAAATGATACGATTCTTAAATCTCACGTACCTGTTTTTCTCTTGAGGATCATACGCAGTTATCCCAGCTTTATCTAAAAATGTCTCGGATATTTTCTCCCTCTTGGCAAATTCCAATAAACTCTTTGGAGAGACTGGCGCATATCCCAGTTTAAAGTCGTTGATTGTTTGACCATTAATTTCTCTGTTCTTCAAATACTCGCAGGCATGTTTACCCTCAGAACTGTTTATCAGCATATTCACAAAATAATCCGAAACTATATTGTTAACTTTATACATATCCAGAACATCCGTATTTATTTTTTGTCTCGTAATAGATATCCCGGCTTTATCTGCAAGCAACTCTACTGCTTCAATAAAAGTCATATTTTCGTATTTCATTACAAAGCCAAATACATTGCCTCCTGCTCCACAGCCGAAGCAATGAAATATTTGCTTTTCCGGGCTGACTATGAATGACGGGGTCTTTTCATGATGGAATGGACACAGCGCTTTAAAACTTTTTCCTACCTGCTTTAGAGGAATATAACCTGAAATAACTGAAACAATGTCACTCTGTTGTTGTATATTCTCAATAACTGACTCAGGAATCATTCCAGTCATGAATTTAGACTGCCTTGGTTGACGTTTTTTCTAAAAAGCTGAATTTTTGAGTTTAGCATGTGGATATGCGACCTGTCAAATTAGCCCGGCGGCCAGTTCATAATTCTTCCGCCTATAAGATGGAAATGCAGATGATATACCTCTTGTCCGCCATGTCTGTTGCAGTTGCATACTATGCGAAACCCTGAAGAAGCAATGTTGTTTTTCTCTGCTATCTCTACAGCTATTCTGTGTATCTTTCCAATTAACATATTATCATCAACATCAATGATCGTTGGAATGTGTTTCTTTGGAACTATTAGTACGTGAATGGGGGCAACAGGTTTAATGTCCTTAAACGCTATCACATCCTCATCTTCATATACTATTTCTGCCTGAATTTGCCTGTTAATAATCTTACAAAATAAACAATCGCTCATGATGTTCTGATTATGCTTTTGAATCATTTATAATAATTCAATAAATTCTCTTACAGACAAATGCGCTTGTTTCAATATATGCGAAAGCGTTGATCTCTTAATTGGACGATGAGCGGGAACAATGATTTTAAGCATCTCGTTAGGAAGACGTTTTTGCAATCTGATATGACTGCCTTTTTGGCGAACTATTATCCATCCATTTCGGCGCAGGGCGTTGATGACTTGT
>DAOVKY010000045.1 GCA_030631525.1 bacterium | reverse complement strand
GAACTCAGATATATACCAAGTGGTACTGCAGTTGCGGATTTTAGCATAGCAATTAATCGGTTTTTTAAAAATAAAGAGGGAACAAAGACAGAAGATACATGTTTTGTAAGAGTTGTTGTATGGGCTAATCAGGCGGAGTCCTGCGCAAAATATCTTAGTAAAGGAAGGCCTGTTTTTATAGAAGGACGCTTGCAAAGCCGTTCATGGGAAGACAAGGATGGACAAAAGCGAAGCGCTATGGAAGTAGTTGCGGAAAGAGTTCAGTTTCTTGGTTCGCCGCAAGGAAGCAGCAGTGCTACTCCTCCGCCAAGCGAAGAAAAAGACTTACCTGTGCCTGAAATACAGATTGATGAGAAAGAAGAAACAAAGACGCAAACAAATTCATCAGAGAAAAAGCCGGACAAATCCGTAGAGGATGAAGTCCCGTTCTAATATAATAAAAAGGAGATTATCTTTATGTTCCAAAGAGGGAAAAAAGTCAAAGGTCGCAAAAAAAAGATTATAAGAAAGAAATATTGCAGGCTTTGTGTTGAAAAGATGGACGAAATTGACTATAGGGACACAAAAACGCTCTCTGGCTTTATTACTGAGAGGGGAAAAATTCTTTCAACTAAAGTTTCAGGGAATTGCGCTCGTCACCAGAAAAAACTTACCGTTGCAATAAAACGAGCAAGAATGTGTGCGTTGCTACCTTTTTCTGCACAATAAATCGAGAAGTGTCAGTTGCCAACAGGTAAAAAGATAATCCTGCTTTCCTTGGTGTCTCTATGCTTTTTTATCTCAGGGAAGTTTTTTGCTTTTGGCCAATTATTCTTCCAAGTTTTAGTTCCTCTACCTATTATTATCTGTGTGTATTTGCTTGATGTCCGTAAAGGATTTCTGTGCTTTTTTATTATGGTATCAGGTGTCTACTTAATTTTTCAGAATCACTTTTTTGCAATTTTATCTATACAACTTGGACTTTTAGGCTTAGTTACAGGTATAATACTTAAGAACAAGTTTCCTTTTATAAAGACAGCTGTATTATCAACAGCTATTTTGAGCATTATAAGTCTTTTGGCTATTTTTGTAATTTCATTGCATGACGAAAATGTTCTGAATGGAATTTACATGAATTTACAGATTCATATGGATAAAAGTCTGAAAATTTATGAAGAGACTGGCATCAGCAAAGAAAAGATTGAGTTAGTTAAAGAGTCGTTTACTACAGTATTAAATATAATTAAAACCAGTTTCCCTGCTATCATTTTCATTATTAATTTTTCAATAGTCAGCATTAACCTTTTCTTCTCCAAAAAGATACTGGGTTTAGAAGCTCTTAAATTATCCACTTTTAAGACGTGGAGACTGAGGGATGAGTGTATATGGGTATTTATTATATCTGCTCTAATGACATTTTTATTCAAATACGCTAAATTTCAGCAAGGCTATATAATAGGACTGAATTTGCTGATTATTATTTCAGCTGTTTACTTGGTAGGAGGGTTAGCAATTGCGAATTTCTTTTTTGACAAATGGAAGGTCTTCCCTTTTGTTAAGGTCTTGATTTATGTGCTAGTTTTTACTTCTCCAATTTTTCTTATACTCATTATTATATTGGGATTGGTTGATTTCTGGTTTGATTTCAGAGGTAGAAAGGACAGGTTGCGACCTGTCCCTAATAAATAATCCTGACTATTTTAAATAAACGTTTAAAACGTCGTGACTATTTTAAGATGAAACTTTTTGATACTCATGCGCATTTAACAGATCCTGCTTTTAAAGAGGGAATTGATTCAGTCATATCAGAGGCAAACAGGAATGATGTGGAATATATGATTAATATTTGTTGTGATATTTTCAGCATTGAAATCGGTTTGAAGACAATTTACGGGAAGAAGAATATATTAACGGCAATTGGTCTGCATCCGAACTATGCTGATAAAATCAAACAAGATGACCTAATGTATATAAAAGAATGTTTAGTAAAGCACCCGAATATCGCAGCAGTTGGAGAAACAGGTTTGGATTATTACAGAGATACTTCAGGCAAAGAACGGCAGAAGGAGCTTTTTCGTAAGCATATTGAACTGTCTTTAGAATTTAATCTGCCAATAATTATCCATAATAGAGAGGCGCATAAAGATATTTTAGATATCATTAAAGATTATTCTATAAGCAGGGGAGTAATACATTGTTTTTCAGGAACCTTGAAATTTGCGCAAACTTGTCTAGCCTGCGGCTTTTATATTTCATTTGCGGGAAATCTCACTTATCCAAACGCGCCTGAATTGAGGCAGGTTGCAAAGGAGATACCAAATGATAGAATTCTCATAGAAACCGATTGTCCATATCTTGCTCCACAAGCTGTAAGAGGCAAGCGAAATCAGCCAAGCTTTTTAAAGTATACAGCTCTGGAACTTGCAAGGGTTAAAGGACTTGACGCAGAAGAAGTAGCCTGCCATACTACGGAGAATGCGAAAAGACTATTTGGAACTGGAGAAGAAAATGACAGATGAACATGAACTGATCAGAATAAGAAAAGAGAAATTAAAAAAGATAAAAGAACAGGGAATAGACCCTTATGCCCTGCATTTTAGGCGGACTCACTCCTCAGAATCAGTGCACGAATGCGCTAAAAAAATATCTATTGGCGAGGTATTAGAGGACTTGGAAGTTGCTGTAATAGGGAGAATAATAACTGTAAGGGAGCATGGTAAAAGCTGTTTTGCTCATATAAGAGATGATTCAGGAGATATACAGATATATATTAAAGCGAACGCTATCGGAGAAAAAACATACGGTTTATTTAAGCTGCTGGATATAGGCGATTTCATAGGAGTTAAGGGGAAGATTTTTAAAACAAGGACAGGAGAGGATACTATACTTGTTTCAGAGTTTTCAATATTCTCAAAGTCCTTGCAGCCTTTACCTGAAAAAAGATTAGGCCTTAGGGATATAGAATTAAAATATCGCAGAAGATATGTTGACCTAATAGCAAATAAAGATATTAAACCTTTATTCAAGCTTCGCAGTCATATAATAAGTTCAATGAGACGGTTTTTAGAGGGGAAAGGTTTTTTGGAAGTAGAAACACCAATGATGCAGCAGATTCCCGGTGGAGCTATGGCAAAACCATTTGTAACTCATCATAATACTCTTGATATGGATTTATACTTGAGAATAGCTCCTGAGCTATTCCTGAAAAGGTTAATTGTCGGCGGGTTCGAGAAGATTTACGAAATAAACAGAAACTTTCGCAATGAAGGTATATCAACGCGACACAATCCTGAGTTTACCATGCTTGAATTATATCAGGCTTTTGTAGATTATGAAGATCTTATGCATCTAACTGAGGAGATGTTCTGCGTTATAGCAGAAGAATGTCTTGGTAAGACGAGTATTGAGTATCAGGGGAATAAAATTGAATTAAAGAAAAAGTGGAAGAGGTTGAGCTTTGTTGATGCTATAAAGAAATATGCTAAGATAGATTTGGAATCAGTTTCAGATAAAGAACTTAAGAATAGTGCAAAAGAACTTGTTCCTGAAATAAGGAAAATGAATTCCTTTAGAGAGATTGTAGACGCCATCTTCAAGAAGGTTGTGGTTCCCAATCTTGTTGAACCAACCTTTATAGTTGACTATCCTGAAAGAATGTGTCCTCTTGCAAAGAAGAAAAAAGATAATAAGAATCTTACAGAAAGGTTTCAGCCATATATATGTGGTATAGAATTAGGAAATGCATATTCTGAGTTGAATGATCCGATGGAGCAAAAGGAGCGCTTTTTGGACCAAATAAAAGACAGAAAGATGGGAGACAGCGAAGCGCATCTTATGGATGAAGATTTTATTACTGCCCTAGAATATGGCATGCCGCCAACAGCAGGGTTGGGCATAGGAATCGACAGGCTTGTTATGCTCTTCACCAATTCCCCATCAATTAGAGACGTAATACTGTTCCCGCAGTTGAAGCCTTTGATTTAAACGAACCAACGATAGCAGATATTGTAGGGGAGGGGCTTGCCCCCTCCCGATAATCTCAAAATACCATAAATATGATTGGGCATAATAATGTATTCGTCCAATTTAACATTATTATATTGATTTGGAATATCAATCCATTGTTTATCGATAATTTCACCAATTTTTGATAATTTTATATTGTTTTTGTATCGGACTCTATTGGGTGTTTTATGATTTCTGTAACGGGAGGGGGCAAGCCCCTCCCCTACAGTATTTTCATTATGTTCTCCGAATATTTTTTCTCTACCCTTTGAACAAATGGTTACAAAATACCACCCGTTATCAGAATAATTATAATCTTTTAAACGGGTATTTTTACGTGTTAATAATTTTGTCATTTTATCTGCATAACATCAACCGTGCGACTTTTTGCGTTCGCTGAATTGATTTATTGAGAGATCATTTCTTTTTCCATATGCTTTTAAATTCCCATAACACATAACCTCCTGCAACTAATGCCCATAAAGCAATTAATTGTGGCTTGGTTTCCATAATAATTGTGCACGCTATTGAAAGCACTATAAAGACGAAGAAAAACCTAATCAGCTTTATTGCTATTTTCATACTAATTTCCTCCATTTTTGAGACGCTTGATTGATTTGTTAGAGAATTATCTTTTTGTCCATTCAAAAATTAATGAAGCGACAGCTGTTAATGATGCTAACCAATATCCAAATGCGGACGATCTGTTTTGATTTTTTGATGTTTTATTCTGTTCATCAAGATATGAATTAAAATTATTTGCAAAATCCTTAATCGGTTGATCAACATCAGCACCTAATATTTTCACTGAACCTGAATGAGCTAAGGGTCTTTTACTAATTTTGAATTGAGGAATTGATTCCTTTGAAATATTCCAATGGCGTAATCCAAGAAAAAAGAATAGTAATGTAAAAATTATCCATAAAATAGAAATTGATATTTTAATTTTATTCATAAATATTTATCTCCAACAATTAATATCTAAAACTCATATTTTCTTGTCTCCTCAGCATAAAATATACCAAATTCTTACTAATTCAGCAATAAATTCTTGTTGAATTTTATCTAGTCTTGAGCAGGCGAAGACCCTTTATAATATTTTCTTGGTCAACAAGCTGATTAGTAATAAATTTATGAATTACACTAGAGATAAGTGTCTGATAGGGAATACCTTCTTTCTCTGCCTTTATTTTTAACTGGTCTAAATCATACCTGTTAACCCTAAGACTTATGTTTCTTTTCTCATTAGCTATTCTAATGATTCTCTCTATTTTAGAAATTTTTTGTGGCGAAGCTTTTCTATATTTAGAGATATTTCCCTCAATTTTCTTCTCATAATTATCTAATTTTATTTTATCAATCATAATTACCTCCCATATTTTTTATTGAGTTTTCTGCTTGGATAAGCTGTTTTCAATACTATATTTGAATCCTTATCTAAAATAAATGGTACAGCATAAATATAATTCTTGTATTCAATAATAAAAATATTTTGCATTGCTCTTGAACAGCTTTCCAGAATATCAATGTAATTTTTATTTAGAATAATTTCCGAAATTTCCTCAAATGAAATATTGCGTTCAAGCTTTAATTTTGTATTTTTCTTTTCATCCCAAATAATCATGGGCGTATTATATTGCTGTTGTATATACATTGTCAATAGATATGTTTTTTCTTGTTAACTTTTACATTTGCAATATAATATCAGAAAAGCATGAGTGAATATCATGAGCTATGAGCTATTTATTGCCCTGAAGTATCTGAGACTGCATCATAAGACAAAATTCATATCCCTTATAACTTTAATATCTGTTCTCGGGATAGCTATTGGAGTAATGGCTGTTATTGTTGTTATGTCTGTAATGAATGGGTTTGACAAGCATTTGAAAAGCAAAATGCTCGGTATAAAATCCCACATTGCTATATCTGATGCAGAAATAAAAGAATACCCTCAAATAATAGACAAGGTCAAGAATGTGTCTCATGTTCTAGGCTGTTCTCCTGTGATCGTAGGACAAGGTATGATTAAATATCATAACGATGCTATGGGGATAATGATAAAAGGAATAATGCCTTCAATGGAAAAAAGCACGACGGATATTTCAGGGCATATAATAAAAGGCTCAATGAAGCTGAATGAAGGCAGTTATAATATTGTGCTTGGAAAGGAACTGGCAAGGAATCTTGGTGTAAGTCTACGCGAAGAAGTAACAGTGATATCTCCTGAATATAAAATAGGTCCGGGAGGAGCAGTTATTCCAAAAACTGCCAGATTAAAGGTTATAGGATTATTTGAATGCGGCATATACGAATATGACAACACACTTGCGTATGTTTCTCTTGATACAGCAAAGAAACTTTACAACCTGAAAGGTGTGAATAGAATTGAGATAAAACTGGATAATATTTATCTTTCTCCACAGATCAGCAGAGAAATAAAAGAGCTCTTAG
>DAOVKY010000023.1 GCA_030631525.1 bacterium | reverse complement strand
TTGTAAATTCATTATAGAGCAAGCTCTACTCAAAATCAAACTTGACAGGATTTTTCATCTTCCCTATAATCGTAAATACTCAGCAAAGGGTAAATGGCGGTGTAGCTCAGTTGGTTAGAGCGGGAGAATCATAATCTCTGTGTCCGGGGTTCGAGTCCCTGCACCGCTACAAATGCAGTTAATACTCCATAGGAAGATCATTTAATTCAGCTAGAGAGAAGATAGGTCCATCTTTACACACATATTTGTTCCCTATATTACATCTGCCGCACTTTCCTATACCGCACTTCATTCTCATTTCAAGTGAGTTTAATATATTCTCAGAAGAGAATCCTAATTCTGTAAGTTTTGGAATAGTAAATTTTATCATTATCGGAGGTCCACATACTATTGCTACTGCGTTTTGAGAAGAAGGCCGGACTTCTCCAACAACAGTTGGGACAAATCCTTCTCTTCCCTTCCAGTCCTTATCTCCTTTATCAACAGTAACGTATAATTTCACATCATCTCTTTCAGCCCATTTTCTCAGCTCTTTTTTGTAAATTAAGTCCTCTGGACTCCTTGCCCCATAAATAACTGTAATATTTTTAAACTTGTTTCTGTTATGAGGATGAATCATATATGTAGTTAAGGAACGCAGGGTTGTAAAAGCAAAACCGCCTCCTATTACTACGACACTTTTATTCTTGATATTTTTTGATTCAAAGCTATTTCCGAAGGGACCGCGAATGCCAATCTTATCTCCTGCAAACAAGTTGTGAAGAGCATTTGTCACAACTCCCTTTTCATACCACTTAACAGTGAACTTTAAAATCCCCTTCTCTGTTGGTGATGATGCTATTCCTATTGGCGCTTCTCCAGAGCCTAAAATAGAAATTTCTGCAAACTGGCCTGGCAAATACGAGAAATTCTTCTCGTCTTCCTTGTTTAGAAACGCAAGTTCAAATGTCTTTATATCTTTAGCTGTGGTTTCATCTACTATGTTTTTAATTATCATAGGAATTGGTAAATATGGATTATTCATTTTGACTCCAATATATCTTTTAGGACTTTTCTAATATCCAGATTAACAGGACAGTATTCCACACATCTTCCACAGCCTACGCATCCGTATGATCCTGTATTTTCTTTTAGGTAGTTAAATTTATGCATGATCCTCTGCCGCCATCTTTCCTTTTGCGTTGGTCTGGGATTATGTCCTGAAGCATGTAATGTAAATTTTGGGAACATACACGAATCCCAATTCCTAACTCTGCAACCTTTTTCTCCTATGGTTTCATCCTGAACATCAAAACAGTGGCAGGCCGGACACAGATATGTACATATACCGCATTTTATGCATTTCTCGTGAATTTTCTCCCAGATTGGAGACTCAAACATTCCATGCAATTTCTTATTTATATCTTTTATTTCAAAAACAGGTTTTAGTCTTTTTTCTGCATTCTTTTTAAGCTTCTCTGCTTCCTTGATATCTTCCTGAGAAGCATTATCAAGATGCGCAAAAAGCTTCTCGCATTGCTTTGTTACAGGGATAATGAGATACTTTTCTTTTAGTTCAACAAATAGAGCATCAAGTCCTCCATACGAAAAAGGGCCTCCTCCAACAGACGTGCAAAAACAAGTTTGATTAGGTTCATTACATGCCATACCTATAACGAGAGCGTTTTTTCGCCTGCTTTTGTAATATGAATCAGGTATATTCTCCAGAAATACCTTATCCAGCATAGCAATGGCCTTCCCGTCACACGGACGAACTCCAAATATAAGACTTCGTCTCTTCTTTTCCTTTAGGTCTGCAATCTCATTACTGTTTCCCTTTTTAGCAAACCTGAAAAGCTCCTCTGATTGAGGAAGTAAAAACTCCTTCATGGAATTTTTTGTATTTGAATAGGAAAGGCATATTTCATCTGCTTTATCAATCTTTGAAAAGATAATGCCTTCCTCTTCCTTTACAGGAGCAAAGACATCATAGTCTTTTACCAAATTATTAATAAACAGATACAACTCCCCCTTCTCTAACACCACAACTTTGTTAAAAATAGCCATTAAAAAACTTTCACGCCGCTGTAATATACTGTAATTGCACAAGCTACAAAGATTATTAGAAATTATGTTCTTTTGCGCTTTGCCAACAACCTATTCACAGCATTAACATAAGCTTTCACACTTGCTTCAATAATGTCTGTACTGGCTCCCATTCCTACTACTGTTCTATTGCCAACTGCAACCTTTACATGAACCTCGCCTAATGCGTCCGTTCCTCCTGTAACAGCTTGAAGTGAATAGTCAACAAGTTTGGCTTTCAGACGGGTAATTTTGTTAATAGCTTTATATGCCGCATCTACAGGACCGTCTCCACAAGCTGCTTCCTGGGAAACTTGTTTTCCCTTTTTTAAGCTCACAGTAGCAGTTGGTATAGTCTTATTTCCACTTACAATATTAAAGTATTCAAGAATGTAGGTTTCCGAAGTTGTAGTTAACTCATCCTCAACTATTACCTCAAGATCTTCATCAAAAATCTCTTTCTTCTTATCTGCAAGTTCTATGAATTTCTCATAAGCTTTATCAAATTGTCTGCCATTCAGTTTAATGCCGATTACGTTTAGTCGTGCTTTAAGACCGTGCCTTCCGGAATGTCTTCCAAGCACGATTCTTGACTTTTCAAAGCCAACGGATTCAGGCTTAATAATCTCATATGTTGTTCTCTCCTTTAATACACCATCCTGATGAATGCCCGACTCATGGGCAAATGCATTAATTCCCACTATTGCCTTATTTGGCTGAACTGAAATCCCGCTCACGATGCTTATAAGTTTACTTGTTTTATAAATTTCTTTAGTCTTAATTCCTGTAGAAAAAGGATAAAGATCCTGCCTTGTCTTTAGTATCATAACGACCTCTTCAAGGGAGGTATTTCCTGCTCTTTCTCCAATGCCGTTAACAGTACATTCAACCTGACGAGCGCCGTTTACTACAGCAGCCAAAGAATTCGCAGACCCTAAACCAAGATCATTATGACAATGCACGCTTATTGTGGTTTTATCAACATTTCTTACTTTGCTAATAATGTCCTTTACCAACCCGCCATACTCATCAGGAGTCGTATATCCAACGGTATCCGGAATGTTTACAACATTTGCTCCTGCATCCACAACAGCCTCAATAATTTCAAAGAGAAAGTCTCTATTAGTTCTGGAAGCGTCCTCTGCTGAAAATTCCACGTCTTCAATAAATCCCTTTGCATACTTAACTGCATTCACAGCCATCTTTAAAGCCTGGCTTTTAGTCTTCTCAAGTTTTTTCTCAAGATGAATATCAGATGTTGCCAGAAAAGTATGCACTCTGGATTTTTTTGCTTTTTTTAACGATTGGATACAGGCATCTATATCTTTTTTGACAGCCCTTGCAAGTCCCGCAATAATCGGACCTTGAGTCTGTTCTGCAATTAAAGACACTGCATCAAACTGTGTTGGAGACGACACGGGAAAACCTGCCTCAATAACATCCACACCAAGCCGTGCAAGCTGATTTGCTACCTTTGCTTTTCCGTCAAGGCTCATGCTGGCGCCCGGAGACTGTTCCCCATCCCGCAAAGTAGTATCAAATATTATAATCTGATCCTTCATGAGTTCCTTTTATTTTTTCTTAGTAAGCCAAGGCATCATACTTCTCAGTTTTTTGCCTACTATTTCAATCAGATGTTTTTCATCCTTCTTAGCCAATGCATTAAATACAGGTCTATTCGCCTGATTCTCCAAAATCCACTCTCTGGCAAATTTCCCCGACTGAATTTCCTTTAATACTTTCTTCATCTCGGCTTTTGTATCTTTGGTTATTATTCTAGGACCTACGGAAAGATCTCCATATTCAGCCGTATCGCTGACTGAATTCCTCATTCCCCCAATACCGCCTTCATGCAGCAGATCTGTTATTAATTTCACTTCATGCATACATTCAAAATAAGCCATTTCCGGCTGATATCCTGCTTCAACCAATACTTCAAAACCTGCCTTTATTAAAGCTGTCAAGCCGCCACACAGAACTACCTGCTCACCAAAAAGATCAGTTTCTGTTTCTTCTGCAAAAGTTGTTTCTATTACACCTGCTTTTGTTCCGCCAATTCCCTTAGCATACGCAAGCCCAAGATCCCTGGCCTTGCCTGTGTATTCCTGGAAAACCGCTATTAAACATGGCACACCGCCGCCATTTTCATACATTCTTCTAACCAAATGACCAGGTCCCTTTGGCGCCACCATAAAAACATCTATGTTGCTTGGAGGAACTATCTGCCCAAAATGAATATTAAATCCATGCGAAAAAACAAGCGCTTTGCCATCCTTCATATATGGAGCTATATCGTTTTTGTACACCTTTGCCTGCACATCGTCCTGGGTTAGAATCTGAATAATATCCGCTTTTTTGGCAGCTTCCTGAGCGCTTACAGGTTCAAATCCCGCCTTAACAGCCATTTCCCAGTTTGGACTGTCTTTAAGATCACTAACAATAACATTTACTCCACTATCTCTGAGATTTTGCGCCTGAGCATGTCCCTGACTGCCATAACCAATAATTGCTACAGTTTTCCCTTTTAACAACCCTAAATCCGCATCCTGATCATAATACATCTTTACCATTTCTTAACCTCCTGTTTTTTATCCGTTATCATTTAAAATTTTCAGATAACAACTGCGCACCGTATATCACCGCCAAAACATCTATTTGTTCCGGTTTTATTCGATAAATAATTCGGTATGGTTTCTCCACCATTTCTCGTATATCTTTTGCTTCATATTCCGGCACCATACGCCCAGACAAAGGGAAAGTTGCAATCTGTTCCGAGCGTCGAGTCAATCTATCAACCATCCGTTGAGCATATACGGACGAATCTTGAGCGATATACTCGTAAATTGCCAGTAGATGTTCTAACGCCGTGTTTGTCCAACGAGCTTTCACTTAGACAATCCAAACTTGGCGCGAACATCTTTTACATCAACAGTTCGACCAGCTTTACTATCTTCAAGCCCGGCTTCAATGGCCTGACGAACATAGATTTCACACATCAAGTCATCCCATGTTGCATTCTCTGGCAACTTCTCCAAAAGATAGTGTGCCTCTTGTTTGACATCAGTATGTTGCATTGTTAATCCCCTTTTTTTCACTTCCTGTTTAGATGCCTATTATGCACTTTTATAATTTTTTTTGCAAAATTTATTTTTCATGAAGCATAGAAGGGTTCAAAATATTGAACCCCTACAAAATTTAAAGGATAATCTAAATCACACACCAAAATTCATCTGTAGGGGCACAATATCTTGTGCCCTTAATGGCTGTCCCCCTTTGAAGGGGGATTTAGGGGGATGTGAAATTAAATTTATTGAGGTTTTAAGCAATTTGAGCTATGGTAACATTAAAGCAGAAGTGACTGTTCGGCAATATTAAAGATGTATGAGGTAGATCGTAAGAAATAGTTAAAAAAACCAAGGGCATATTATGATGAATAATGTATCAACCAGAACCATTGACACAGTTTACGGGAATATTAAATTTATTCTTGAAGAGGCGCGAAAAAAAAGCTATCGAACCATTAACAGCGTTATGGTTTCGGCATACTGGGAAATAGGCAAACTTATTATTGAAGAAGAGCAAAAAGGGAAAACACGGGCAGAATACGGCAAAAAAATTTTACAGATATTATCAGTAAAGCTTACTAATGAATTCGGAAAAAGTTTTTCAGTGCGAAACCTTGAATTAATGCGGGCGTTTTATACCACTTATGCAAAAACGAAATCACCGATTTCGAAATCTGCGAAATCAATACAATTTAAGTTAAGCTGGACACACTACATACGGCTTGTAAGAATTAAAAATCCTGCTGAACGAAAGTTCTACGAAATGGAATGTATCGAGAATAATTGGGCGGTGCGCGAGTTAGACCGTCAATTTAATGCAGCATTGTATGAACGGCTTGCCTTAAGCAGAAGTAAAAAAAAGATACTTGAGTTGAGCCGCAAAGGACATATTATTGAAAAACCGCAGGATGCGTTAAAAGAACCCTATGTTTTAGAATTCTTAGGAATCGATGAAAAAGAGGAATATTCAGAAAGCGATTTGGAGAGCGCTTTGATTGAACATCTGGGAAAATTTCTGCTTGAACTCGGCAAAGGGTTTAGTTTTGTTGCCCGGCAAAAGCGATTTACCTTTGACGGCCAGCATTTTTATATTGATCTGGTATTCTATAACCGGCTATTAAAGTGTTTTGTCTTAATTGATTTAAAAATTGGAGAATTAAAGCATCAGGATATTGGTCAAATGCAGATGTATGTTAATATTTTTGACAGGACAGTCAAGCTTCCTGAAGAAAACCGAACCATCGGCATTATTCTCTGTAAACAGAAAACTGAAACTATCGTAAAATTTACATTACCCGAATCGGACAGACGGATATTTGCGAAAGAATACCAGTTGTATTTGCCATCGAAAAAAGAACTTCAATCGCAGATGAATCGTATAAGGATTGCTTCGGAAAAGAAATAACATTAAAAAAATTATATGATAATTTCGCAAAATAGCTTGAAAAATTCATTCGATATTAGTGCTAACGATTATAATATTCGTCCCGGATATCCAGAAAAATTATATAAAGATATTATGTCTATATCTAAAATTACAAAGAGTGATAAAATACTTGAAATTGGATGTGGAACAGGACAGGCTACAGTTGCATTTGCGAAATTTGGTTTTAATATACTATGTATAGATATCGGGAAAAATTTATGTAAATTGACAGCAGAAAATTGTAAAGAATACAAAAATGTGAGAATAGAGAATATTTCATTCGAAGATTTACAAAGCGAAGCCAATACATTTAATTTCATATATTCAGCTTCAGCATTTCATTGGATCCCCTATGGTATTGGAATACCCAAAGCAGCTATATTGTTAAAAAATTTCGGGTGTTTAGCTATATTTAGGAATCATCATCATCGACCATTCACAGGATTTTTTGAGGAATCACAAACAATATATGATAAATATTTTAGAAAAAGTGCTGAAACAAATAAAATTAATAAAGGTTTATCATTTGAAGCGCAAATCAAGAAAAACAAATTATTTAAAAGTTTAGAAATAATAGAATACCGTTGGGAGAAAACATTTAAAGCAGATGACTATATAAAATTATTAAATACATATTCTGGCAATATAGTTTTAGACAAAAAAGTAAAAACGAAATTTTATAGCGATATCTATGATTTAATCGTAAAAAAATATAATGGCGAAGTAGTAAGGCCATATTTAACTCGGTTATATACGGATTCGCGCAAAAACATACGTTAGCTGAGTTACTTCTTATCCACTCTTGTCATTGCTATTTTGCCGGTTCTGGCGATTTCTGCTATTCCGAACGGTCTTACTAAATCCAAAAACGTGTTTAGCTTTTTTTCATCCCCGTCTATTTCCACTATCAGATGTTTTGGACTCATGCTTACTACTTTACTATGAAAAGTTTCAATAATCTGGGTCAGTTTTGTATATTTCTTTGCGTCATAAGCAAGTTTTATTAACATGAATTCGCGGTCTATTACGTCTTCTCCCGCTAAATCCTGAACCTTTATCACATCTATAAGTTTGTTAAGCTGTTTTGTGATCTGCTCAAGAACCTTTTCATCTCCTTCTGTAACAATAACCATTCTGGAGATTGTTGGATCTTCGGCAGTTGCGCCTACGGACAGGCTTGTTATATTAAATCCTCTTCCACTAAAAAGTCCGCTTATTCTGGCAAGAACGCCAAACTTGTTTTCAACCTGACAGGATATTATATGTTTCATTATGCTGTTTACTCCTTTAATTCTATTTTATGCTAATCCGGAGAGCATTTCCGTCAAACTTGCTCCCGCAGGCACCATTGGAAATACATTCTCTTCCGGCGCTACTCTAAAGTCTATAACAAAAGGCGCGTCAGTTTTTATAGCCTCCCTAAGCGCTCCCTCAACATCTTTTTTGCATGTAATTTTCAGCCCTTTTGCTCCATAAGCTTCAGCTATTTTTACAAAATCAGGGTTATTATCAAGAATTGTATGTGAATACTTCTTATCGTAAAACAACTCCTGCCATTGTCTTACCATTCCAAGACAGCCGTTATTTAAAATTGCTACTTTAACATTTATATTATTTTTAGCAGCTGTACCAAGCTCCTGAATATTCATCTGAAAACTACCGTCTCCAGCTATATCAAAAACAACTTTGTCCGGACATCCAACTTTTGCTCCAATAGCCGCAGGAAAACCAAAACCCATTGTGCCAAGACCGCCGGAAGAAATAAATGTTCTGGGCTTTGTATATCTAAAAAATTGAGCAGCCCACATTTGGTTCTGTCCAACCTCTGTTGTTATAATGGCCTCTCCTTTTGTAACTTCCTCTATCTTTTCCACAACATACTGAGGCTTGATACAATCACCATCATCTTTATATGCTAAAGGGCATTTCTTTTTCCATGCTTCTATCTTGCTATTCCATTGTTCTCTTGTTCTTGGTTTTATATATTTGGTAAGTTCTTCAAGAA
>DAOVKY010000020.1 GCA_030631525.1 bacterium | reverse complement strand
ATTTGGTGGCCCTCCAATCGCATCAACAGGCATATCAACAGATAAACCAGTTCCACTTCCAATGGTTGCACCAGGAAGAGTAGAGGTTCAGAATGAGACAAACAGTCCGTTTGGAGCAGGATGGAATATAGAAGGTTTGCAGAGAATGCATTTTGATCCAGACGGAATCATTGCTATTACAACCGTTAAAGCTGGCATGGATATATTTGCAGCAGGCGAGGAAGTAGCAAAGGGTTTTGGCACACCCGGGTATATGGCTATAAGTCCAACAGGAGACATAATAGTGACAGATCCACTTATCTGCCAGATGACAGAAGTAGAGAGTTCAGAAGAGACAATTACCACGGCAAGAATAAAGCCAGATGGGACAAAAGAAGCAGTATTAACAGAAATTGATGCTCAGAGACCCTCCGGAGTGGTTTACGACCCATTCGGCAATCTCTACATAGCTAATGCCATGTTCCCAAAGTATGATGCGTCTGGAAACCCAATACCAGGAACTTTCCCAACTATACTTAGAATAGACCCATTAGGCACTATTACCACGATGTTCTGTCCTGCCGCAAGACCAGGAGCATTAAAAATAGACACACTGAATAATCTCTATGTGGCAGATCTCATAATGGGCAGAATTTATAAAATAACACCTTTGGGAGATATAACTATTTTTGCCAAAGGATTTCAACTTCCGGGCGAGATGGCGTTTGACGCATCAGGCAATCTGTATGTAGCGAATGGATTGAAGTCAGGGATAAGCAGGATAACGCCTAGTGGAGAGAAAACAGTTCTGCTCAGAGACATAAAGAGAGCAGGAGGATTGGCAATTGCTCCAGACGGCAAAATCTTTGTAACGGGCATTGAAAAAGGAGTTATATATCGTGTTGACCCAATAGCTGAAACATACGAAATAATAGCCAGCGGATTTATGCATCCGTCAGGAATAGCAGTCAAGGGAGACGAGATAATCGTAGCCAATGCCTCCCATGGAGTAGTAACGAAGATTGGCATAGACGGAGAAATAAAAGGATACACAGGACCAAGCACAGATTATTCAATCTTGACAAAGAATATCCCTGAAGAGACATATACAAGAAAAGATAAATACGGCGTAAAGACTGTATTTAACAAAGAAGGCTTGCAGATTAAAAGAATAGACAGAAATAACAATATAACCACCTATGCTTACATAGACGCAAACGGAGACAGCAAAATTGAAGAACTTTCTGCAATCACTTTGCCAACAGGTCAAAATTACACTCTGAGCTATGACGGCTCAGGAAAACTAAGTTCAATAACAGACCCTGCAAACAGAGTAACTCAGTTTGCAATAGATGGAGAAAACAACCTCACTCAGATTATAAATCCCGATGGAACCGCAAGAACCTTCGGCTACTCTGGCCATTTGCTTATTGCCAAGACAGACGAGAGAGGAAATACCACAGACTACACTTATGATGAGAAGGGCAAAATAAGCGAAGTTAAACTTCCAGGACAGGACAATCCCGTTCACAAATACGCTCCCTCCATCGTAGAAGGCAATATCAACGACCTGCCTGAAGGAACAGGAACAGAGGACAATCCTGCGCCTACAGTGATGCTGGATACTTTAACTGACGGGTACACCGACCCTAATGGCAACCAAACCTTCTACAAGACAAACAGATATGGCATGGTGATAGAGAGAACAGACGCGCTTGGAAATTTGACTAGAACAGATAGAGACAGAGAAGGGGATATAAGAAAAGTTACCAGAGCGAATGGAAGTATTGTAGAAACGAGTTATGATGAAAAAGGCAACCTTTTAACTTCCAGAGATGAAGCAATAGACGCAACAACCACCTTCACCTACGAGCCAAATTTCAATCAGGTAACATCCATCACTGACCCTGAAGGGAATAGCACACAGTACGAATACAATGTTCAAGGAAATCTTGTTAAAATTATTGACGCAGAAAGTAACGAAACAACCATGATTTATGACACAAGGGGATTACTTGCTGCAATTACTGATGCCAAAGGAAATACAACAACTTACACATATGATGGAAAAGGCAATCTTATTACTATAGCCGATACGCTTGGCAATACGACCATCATGGGCTATGATATCGCAGGAAATCTCATTTCATCTGAAGATGCAGAAGCAAGAATTACGCAATACGAGTATGATGGGATGAACAGGTTGATGAAAATTATAGATGCAGACACTAATGAAACAAGTTATGGTTATGATAATGCAGGCAACCTAACCTCTGTTTCTGATGCCAACAGCAATATAACCACTTTTGAATATAACGAGGCAAACCTACTTACAAAAACAACAAATCCATCAGGCGGAAGCAAGACTTTCGCTTATGACCCAAACCGCAACCTTGCGACAACAACAGATGCCAATGGGAACAATATAACCTACACCTATGACGAGGTAAATCAGCTCGTGCAAAAATCAATGCCAGGGGATATAGTAAACTATAGCTATGATGACATAGGAAATCTTGTTCTGGTAAGTGATAATGATTCAAGCGATGGCTTTATTTACGATTCAACAAGTAGGTTGACATCTGCAACGCAGACATCAGGCGTAACCATATCCTACACTTATGACAAGAATGGCAACAGATTTGCAATGGCAGACCCGACAGGAACAACCGGCTACACCTATAATGTGCTCAATAGACCAACAACTCTCATCAATCCCAATGCTCAGACTACCACCTTTAACTATGATGAGTTGAGCAGAAGAACATCTATGACTTTACCAAATGGTATAATTACTAATTATGGCTACGATGTTCTTAGTCAACTTACCAGTATTCAGTCAGCAGCAGCAAATTATCAATATACTTATGATAAGCTAGGTAATAGAACTTCAATGACTGAACCTGCTGGTACGAACAGCTACGCTTACGATGTTCTTAATAGACTCACATCATCAACCCATCCGCACCCAGTTAATCCAGCAGAAACATTTACATATGGCTCTGTTGGCAATAGACTGTCTTCGCATATTTCAGTCTCATACACCTACGATGCTGCTAATAGACTTTTAGAAGACAATCAATATACCTATACCTATGATAATAATGGCAATACGACTTCCAAGACAGATAAAAACACCTCAGAGATCACCACCTACACTTATAACCCAGAGAACCAGCTTATCCGTATAGACTTTTTTAATGGAGTTTACGCTACATATACTTATGATGGATTGGGGAGAAGAATTAAAAAGGATGTTAATGGAGTAATTACAAGATATATCTATGACAATGAAAATATATTACTCGAATATGATGACACAAATACTATCATTGCAAGATACACCCATGGTCTCGGCATAGATGAACCGCTGATTATGGATAGAGCAAGTCAAAGCTACTTCTATCATGTCGATGCACTTGGCTCTATTACTGCGCTAACTGATGTCAGTGGCAATATTGCTCAAACTTATATATATGATTCTTTTGGAAACATCGTAGAGCAAACTGGTTCCTTGACAAACCAATATACTTATACAGGCAGAGAATATGACAATGAAAGCGGACTCTATTATTACAGGGCAAGATACTATGATGCGAAAACAGGAAGGTTTTTGCAAGAGGACCCTGTCCTAAAGATCAATCTTTATCTTTATTGTGAAAATAATTCTGTTAATTGGGTAGATCCTTTTGGATTACGTTGGTTTAAAAGAAAAGATGAAAAATCCATATTTGGTATTAATAGCAACACAGGTCTTTTGGGAGCAGGTTCACCAGTTATGAGAAAACTAGAAATTTTACCCAATATGCACCAAACTGCACAAATTCACGATCCAGTTGTAGATTATATAAGGACTGATATCAAAGTGATTGACGTGACGGCAAACATATTAACGATGGTTCCGTGTGCAGCAGCTGCCTTAGTTTACAACATAGTTACAACGCCAAAAAATATATATGACTCAATCAAAAAGACAGATGACTCGACAGTCTCTCTGGACGATAGTAATAAATATGACAATAATATTTACATGAACCATCAAAATGTAACTCAGCCATGCAATTAGCCGGGTGGTAATAAAAATGAAAACGATGCGCAAAATTTTAGGTTTGTTCTTGCTGTTTACTCCTTTACTACTTAACGGATGTCTGTCATGGAATCGGTACTATCTTGACAGAGGGCATAATTCGTTTAATAGAGGCAAATATGATTATGCAATGGAATACTACAATTTGGCATTGAAGTACGATGAACAAAGGGCAGAAGCTTATCTAGGTCGCGGTGCAATTTGGTTAAAGAAAAAAGATTATGATCGTGCCATAATCAATTTCACCGAAGCCTTGGCTATAAACTCGTCTTATGCCTCAGCTTATTTCAATAGAGCGCTCGCCTTGGAAGAAAAAGGCAACTTTGACAGTGCCATTGCTGATTGCAGCAAAGGACTAGATATCGATCAAAGCAATGATATGCCCTATTTACTCCGTGGAGATATCTGGACCGAAAAAGGCAACTATGAGAGAGCAATTGATGACTACACTAACGCATTAAGAATAAACCCGATCAGCGACCGAGCATATTCCAGTAGAGCGAATTCTTGGTACATGAAAGGCGACTATAAGAAAGCAATTTTTGATTTGATCAAGGCTTTGGACATAAACCCACGTAATGACGAGGTATATAACAATTATGCTTGGTTGTTGGCGACTTGTCCGGATGGTAGATATAGAAATGGTGCAAAAGCTTTGGAAATGGCCAAAAAGGCTGTTAAAATTAACCCAACTGAAATCAACATGGATACTTTAGCTACAGCGTATGCTGAGTCGGGAAAATTCGAAGATGCAATTATAACTCAAGAAAAAGTAATTTTTTTGCAAAATAAGAAAAACAAAATAGAAACACTGATTGAATCCAAAGAACGCCTGAAATTTTATAAAGCTGGTAAGCCTTGGCGAGATACCCAAAAAGGTGGAATGGGGCAGTAGTGGGAAGAGTGAGTCATGTAAGCGTGGAACATGATAAATGTCAAAACTAATGGTAAAAAACAAAATTTTAATAACCCGCTTTATATTTATTGCAATATTTATCTTTTGCAGCCATATGGCATTTGCTGATGATACCGGTATTGTAGAATTTCTCAATAAAATAGATTCTAAGATGCATCTTCCTGTTCGTGAGGGGTTAGAGAAAATAAAGTTTGATATCAATCTTGTGTATTATATAGGAAATAGTAGCAAGAGTGGCGAGAGCATAGGCAAAAGGCCAATATTAATAGCCAAGGCAATTTTTGACTGGGATAAATTTGGCGAATATACACTTACTATGAAAGAGATAAATAAAGTTGATAGTTATGATTATGATTCTAAGACAAAAAAAGCTGAACGAAAACTAACTCTTGCTATGGAATTTGAGAAAGAAATAAAGCCAATGTTGCTGAGAGTTTGTCTTGTAGCGATTATGAAAAGCAGGTGTGATTTTTATAAGGAATATAAGTTGAATTTTTTTAAAGTAGATAAAGGTTATTTATTAAGAGGTAAACCAAAGTCTACTGATTCAGAAATATCCCAAATGGATTTTGTTGTGAATAAAAAACACCTTATAGAATCAATAGTATCAAGGTATAAAAATGGAGTAAGAAAAGAACTGAAAATAAAATATACAAAAAAGAATGGGAAGTATCTAATAAATGACACTGAACTTCAACATCTTGATTCAAATGGTAAATTAATATTTAAAAGTAACGAATGTGTAAAATATAGTAAATTACGTGGGTTTTGGGTAATTTCCCGTTCAGATGTCATTATTACTGATATAAATTCTAATAGAAAAGAAAAAAGGGAATATACGATAAGCAATATTAAAATAAACTAGGAATATACAGATAAATGGTCAGAATCTTTATTATTGACAAACTAGGAACAGGAAAACTAAATGTTACAAGGTAACTTAGCATTAAAACTGAAGGATTTTGAAGAGGATTATTGCTATCCTTATATTATGGATAGTTCTAAGCAAAATCTACCTGATAATATTATTCAGTTTCCAGTAAATAATCAACTCGTGCAAAAATCAATGCCAGGGGATACGGTAAACTATAGCTATGATGACATAGGAAATCTTGTTCTGGTAAGTGATGATGATTCAAACGATAGCTTTATTTACGATTTAACAAGTAGGTTGACATCTGCAACGCAGACATCAGGCGTAACCATATCCTACACTTATGACAAGAATGGCAATAGACTTGCAATGGCAGACCCGACAGGAACAACCAGCTACACCTATGATGTCCTTAATAGACCAACAACTCTCATCAATCCCAATGCTCAAACTACCACTTTTAACTATGATGAATTAAGCCGAAGAACATCTATAACTTCAGCCAATGGTATAACCACTGATTACAGTTATGATGTTCTCAGTCAATTATTAGCTATTAGCCATCAGCCATTAGCTATTGGCTATGATTATACTTATGACAAAGTTGGTAATAGAACTTCAATGACTGAGCTTGCCGGTCTGAACAACTATACTTACGACGTCCTTAACAGATTAACAACTGCCACTCATCCACAGCCAACGAATCCGGCAGAAACATTTACATATGGCTCTGTTGGCAATAGACTGTCTTCGCATATTTCAGTCTCATACACCTACGATGCTGCTAATAGACTTTTAGAAGATGAGCAATATACCTACATTTATGATAACAATGGTAACTTAACTTCCAAAACAGATAAAACAACATCAGCAACTACTGTCTATATTTATAACCCTGAGAATCAACTCATAAGGATAGATTTTTCAGATGACACTTATGCAGCTTATGCCTACGACGGATTAGGAAGACGTATTCAGAAAGATGTCAATGGCGCCATCACAAAATACATCTACGATAATGAAGATGTATTACTCGAATATGACGGTACAAATACCATCATTGCAAGATACACCCATGGTCTTGGCATAGATGAGCCTCTGATTATGGATAGAGGAGGAAACAGTTACTCCTATTATGCTGATGGGCTGGGCTCTATAACAGTTTTAACAGATGCCTCTGGCAATATTCTTCAAACTTATGTATATGATTCTTTCGGAAACATTGTAGAGCAAATAGGCTCCCTGACAAATCCCTACACTTATACTGGTAGAGAATATGACAGTGAAAGTGGACTCTATTATTACAGAGCAAGATACTATGATGCGAAAACAGGAAGATTTTTGCAGGAGGATCCCCTCTGGAATGTGAATCTTTATGCATATTGCAACAATAATCCTATAAACTTTATTGATCCGTTGGGGCTTTATATTCCATGGTATTATTTTTACAGTGAAGCAGCAAGGTGGATTGCACAAAATTTGCCCACTTTGCAAGACGTGAAGACCCTTCTAGAAGAAGCATATAAGAACTTTAAAAAATGGCGGGAAGAGTCTAAGTCTAATGAACCACAGCCGCCGGAGCCTGCACCTGTTCCGCCAGAACCACAGCCACCTATACCTGTCCCAGAACCGCAGCCTCCGACACCAACGCCTGAGCCTGTTGAGCCAACACCACCTGCGGATTCTGAAACAGGCGAACCTAGTGGGTGTTGGGTGTAAATAATGATACCATTTGTTAAAATTTTAAAATTAGTAGCACTTACGGAGGTTTGAGAGATGAGGATGTTTTGGAAAGCATATTCAATTCTATTTTTATTAATAATTCTGTTAGGTTTGATGGCAAGAATAACCGATGAAAAACTATTAACAAACTGGGAGTTGATAAATATACCTATAAGTATCATTGGACTAATTGGAGTTGTTGCGTTTGCGTTCAAAAAAGTTATTTTTAAACCTCGTTTTTGGAAAGTTTGGTTTATCGTATTTACATTATGGGGAATTTTATTCTCGATATTTTCTTCGTATGATTTTTTTGAATGTGGCATTGGTGTAGTAATAACAGGTTCTCTAATTTGCCTGCCTGGATATTTAGCTTTATTCTTATATGGATATCGCTCAAAAGAGATTTGGAATATTGGAATAAATGATACAAAATAACTTAGTGCCAAAATTAGATGATTTTGATGAAGATTATTACAATCTTCATCTTGTAAGTGCTTTTGACGGACGTGGTAATTTATTAAGTTAAACTGAATTAAGGCAGAGGAGGGAAAGGAAATGGCAAAGGAGAAATTTGAGAGGACAAAGCCGCATATAAATGTAGGGACAATAGGACATGTAGATCATGGGAAGACAACATTAACATCAGCAATAACAAAGATATTAAGCAAGAAGGGCTTAGCAACAGCAAAGGAATTTGATGAGATAGATAATGCGCCGGAGGAGCAAGAGAGAGGAGTAACGATAAATGTACATCATGCAGAATATGAGACAGAGAATAGGCATTATGCGCATGTAGATTGTCCGGGACATGCAGATTATATAAAGAATATGATAACAGGTGCAGCTCAGATGGATGGAGCAGTGTTAGTAGTAAGTGCAGCAGATGGACCTATGCCGCAGACAAGGGAGCACATATTATTAGCAAGGCAGGTAGGAGTGCCGTCACTGGTGGTATTTTTAAACAAGGTGGATCAAGTAGATGATAAAGAACTGTTGGAATTAGTAGAGCTAGAGGTAAGAGAGTTATTGACGAAGTATGAGTTCCCGGGAGACGATATACCAGTGATAATGGGCTCAGCATTAGAAGCGATGGATTGCGGATGCGGGAAGGAAGAATGTGAGAAATGTAAGCCAGTGATAGAGTTATTAAAGCAGATGGACGAATATATACCGTTGCCAAAAAGAGAGATAGAGAAGCCATTTTT
>DAOVKY010000046.1 GCA_030631525.1 bacterium | reverse complement strand
CAAGAAATATGCCCAGAGCTATGAGCCTGGTTTCCGGTGTTCCTTTGTATAAAAACACAGCAAAGACAGGCACCAACAATACTCTAAAGATAGTCAAAAGATTTGCTGTATTCATAAATGATTAAATAAACTACTGAACTTTTGTCCCGCATTTTGGACAAAACTTAGTTCCCGGCTTGAGAGACACGCCACACTTTGAACATGTTACGCCCTGAATCTTCTTCCCGCATTCCGGGCAGAATACAGCGCCAGGAGATACTTCTGCACCACAGTATGGACATTCTTCAAGAGCAGCCTGTGGAATTGCTGCGCCACAACTCGGGCAGAATTTTGTTCCTTGCTTGACCTGTGTTCCGCACTTAGGACAACTAACCATCACAGTGCCGGCATCAAGCAAATTCTGACAATGGGCCTGAACTTTTACAACAATATCATCAATCGCTTTCTGCGTTGCCTCTCCCATAGGAGTCTTTTTAAAACCGCCAAAACTTACTCCAAGGCTTTTTGCACCGGGCAGAGGTATGGCAGCTCCCAGGCTTAGCCCTCTTCTTTTTGCCTCTCCTCTGAACCTGAGTGTCTGCATTTCTGAAGTCTCAGCATTCACAATCTTTATTATTCCGGCAACTATTGCAGTTTTGGTTTTCCCGCCAATAGAATAACCGCCAAAACTTATTCCACCTTTCATGCCCTTCTGTGAATATTCGAATACTGTAATTACTCCGTTAAGAATTATCTGCGCTCCTTTAATCTTTCCAATTTTGGCTCTCGTTTTTTTGCTTACTCTTCCGCTTGCCCCAAAATCCTGCTCGCTGATTATATCCTTCACATCCATTCTGCTCATAACAGAAAACTGCCCAGTCTCTGTTAATGCACTCTCCAGCATATCAGCCATTCCTGTTCCCATACTCAATTCGGATTTCCTCCAATAATCAGTTCCAGGAGCATCTTTTGCAGTGAATTTACTTACAGCAACACGCACCTTTTCCGCACATATGGGACTTGAAAACAAGACAGCAGTAAACAATAAAGCTAAGACAACAACCAATGACTTCTTAATGCATTTCATACCGAAATTTCTCCTTTTAACTATTAATATTACAAATTATATATACATTGTAGCACAATTTTTGTCAAGCTGCTGTGCTACAAGACAAAATAATTGACTATAGATATTTCTTATGATAGCTTTAAATTGAAAAATTGAGTAGTGCCGGGAGCGAGATTTGAACTCGCACAGGATTTCTCCCACTAGCCCCTCAAGCTAGCGTGTCTGCCAATTTCACCATCCCGGCAGGAGCTTCTCAAATTTTTCTACATAATAGCAAATTTTGATTTGATGTCAAAAAGAATTCAGGTAATTCATGCTTAAGGTTAATGAAATTTTTAAAAGCATCCAGGGCGAGGGAAGCTTTGCCGGAAGATTATGCAGTTTCGTAAGACTTACAGGCTGTAATCTCAGATGCAGCTATTGTGACACAACGTATGCTTACAAAAAAGGAGCGGATTTATCCATAGAAGAAATAATCCGAAAAGTAAAAGCATTGGGCTCAAATCTGGTAGAAATTACAGGAGGAGAGCCTCTTTTGCAAAAAGAAACCACTAAGTTAATTGACACCCTGACCAAGCAAAAATATATCGTCTTAGTTGAAACAAACGGCACTATTAGCATTAAGAATATAAATCAACATGCAATAATAATACTTGATCTGAAATGTCCGGGAAGCAAAATGAGCGCTAATACGCTGTGGAAAAATATTAAGTATTTAAGGAAAAAGGATGAGGTTAAGTTTGTAATAGGCGATAGAAAGGATTATGATTGGGCAAAGGACATAGCAGCAAAATACAATCTTGCTCAACGAGTAAACAGTGTTCATTTCTCACCTGTTTATGGTAAACTAGTTCCCAAAGAACTCGCTGAATGGATTTGCTGTGATAATCTGGACGTTAGAATGCAGCTTCAACTCCATAAGTATATATGGGGGTCAGATATAAGAGGTGTTTAGATGAAAAAAGCCGTAATTCTCAGCAGCGGAGGGATTGATTCAACAACTGCAGTGGCTATTGCTAAAGCAGAAAACTACGAGTTGTACTCATTAACTCTTGATTATGGACAGCGTCACAAGATTGAGATTGAAAGTGCTAAAAAAGCTGCTGATTTTTTCTGCGTTAAGGAACACAAAATTATAGTAATAGGACTAGGTGAAATTGGAGGGTCAGCATTAACAGATAATATAGATGTTCCAACAGATGATACCTCAGGGGAAATACCTGTTACGTATGTTCCAGCAAGAAATACTATATTCCTTTCTATTGCTTTAGCATGGGCAGAGGTTGTTGGAGCAAACGATATATTTATTGGGGCAAATGTAGTTGACTATAGTGGTTATCCGGACTGTAGACCAAAGTACTTAGAGGCATTTGAAAACCTAGCAAATCTCGGGACCAAAGCTGGCATTAAAGGAAAAAAAATAAAGATTTATGCGCCTTTACTCAGAATGTCTAAAGCAGAAATTATAAAAAAAGGCATTGAATTAGGAATTGATTATTCCATAACTTCCAGTTGTTATAATCCACGTACTGGCAGTAAAGCGTGTGGAAAATGCGACAGCTGTAAATTTAGATTAAAAGGATTTATGGAAGCTGGTTATAAAGATCCTATCAAATATTCCACATAGGAGAAAACAAATGCCTAAAGAATACATAGATAAATTAACAATACTTGGCAAAAGTAAAATCAAATATCCCGCTTCTCCAGATAAAGCCAAGCTGGAAACATTTGAGAACAAATATTCTAAGAGAGATTACTGGATTAGCTTTGATTGTCCTGAGTTTACATCAATATGCCCTGTTACTGGCCAGCCGGATTTTGGCATAATAACAATCCGCTATATACCTGATAAAAAGTGCATAGAAAGTAAGTCTTTGAAACTATATTTATTCTCTTTTAGAAACTTTGCTACATTTCACGAACATGTTGTTAACAGAATCCTTGATGATATTGTAAGAACATGTAATCCAAGAAAAGCTTTAGTTACAGGAGAGTTCCTTCCCCGCGGAGGAATCAGTATTAACGTAGAAGCAAGCTATAAAATCGCACCCTATCAGGTATAAATTATTACATTTTTCCCTAAAAATACACCTTGTAGGGGACAACTATAATGTTTTTGTACCTTAAGGGGTACAAAATTTATAAAAAAGCATTGAAACTATACTTGATATGTGATATATTTTAATTATTATGAGACAAGAAAATTTAGTTCGCTACACAATGAATATTTCTTCCCAAATAAAAAATCTGCGAAAGAAAAATGGTTTAACACAAGTCGAATTTGCCAAACGGGCAGGCGTTGGTTTGCGTTTTTTAAGAGAGCTTGAACATGGAAAGATGACAATAAGAATGGATAAGCTTCTGCAGGTTTTGGATTTTCTGGGATATCATCTGGAATTAAAAAGGAATGAACTGCAACATGCCGCAAAACAATAAATTAACTCACTCTAACCCTCTCTTGACAGAGAGGGAAAATGGAAATTCCTATACTATTAAATTAAGAAAAGCACAGGTTTTTTATAAAAATGAATTAGCGGGGCACATTACTGAGACCCAAAATGGTTATATTTTCCAGTATGATAATGAATTTTCTAAAAAAAATATTCCAATTTCTATGTCTTTACCTCTTAGAAAGAAACCATATTATTCAAAAGAATTATTCGCTTTCTTTAGAGGACTTCTTCCTGAAGGATGGTATTTAAATATTGTAAGTGCGACACAAAAAGTTGACACTAAAGATTTTTTTGGTTTATTATTGGCAAGCACAAGCTGTGATACCATTGGTGCGGTTACTGTAAGAAAGGTAAAATGAGAAAAATGAACAAGACATTTATTAAAAAAATGTTTAACTCTTCTAAGCTGCCAACCATTGATTTTAACTTGGAAGAAATATCTCAGAAGGCACAAAAACTAACTGGTAAACTTTCTATTTCTGGAGTTCAGCCTAAGTTGTCTGTTAAGTTGGATAAGAAACAAAATATGTTAATCCCTATAGCTGAAGGAGGAGAATATATCTTAAAACCCCAAATCCAAACTTTTTTAAATATTCCGGAAAATGAACAATGCTGTATGGATATCGCCGAAGAATTAAATGCAGACATTCCTCTTCATTGTTTGATCCATTTAAAAGATAAGAGCCTTGCCTATGTTGTTAAAAGATTTGATCGGGAAAAAGGAATAAAGATCCATCAGGAAGATTTTGCGCAACTTCTTGAACAAACGGATAAATATAAAGGATCCGCAGAACAAATAGGCCAAAGATTAAAAGAAATATCTTCAGCGCCAGGTTACGATACACAATTATTTTTTGAGCGGGTTGTTCTTAGCTTTATTCTCGGTAATGGAGATGCCCACTTAAAAAATTACTCTGTTTCTTATAAAAACAAAGATGATATTCGATTAGCACCTGCTTATGATCTTGTATGTTCTAAGCTTGTTATTTCCGATGAGGAAGATTCAGCCATAACTATTAACGGCAAAAAAAACAAATTGCAAATAGAGGATTTCGATAACTTGGCTGAATATTTAAACGTTCCTCTAAAAATTAGATATGAAAAATTCGAAAAGAAATTTGATGTTATAAAAAAAATCATGGAGAGTTCTATGATTAGTAATGAAAAACAACGGCAATTTCTTAAAATAATAAAAGAAAGAATAAGTCGTTTAAAACTGCAGGAATAAAGGTGAGAAAGAGACAATGGCAACGTGTTACATAATCTCTTTCGGATCTTCCAGATATCCCTTAACCTTTTGCAGGAATTTTGCTCCAAGTGCGCCGTCTATGCACCTGTGATCAAAGGAGGCCGTAACCTGCATCATTGACCGAATGCCAATATTCCCATCAATAATAACTGGTTTTTGCTTTATTCTACCAATAGCCAAAATCGCGCTCTGTGGCGGATTTACAATTGCTGAAAAATTATCTATCTCAAACATTCCAAGATTACTGATTGTGAATGTTCCTCCTTCATAATCAGATGGCAGGAGTTTTCCTTCTCTTGCTTTCTTTACAAGCTCGTCGCGCTTTTTGGAGATATCTAATATTGACAGTTTATCTGCATTTCGTATAACAGGAACAATCAGACCATCATCCACAGCTACTGCAAGCCCAATGTTTATATCTCCAGCAATCTCAATTGAGTCACCCTTAAAAGAAGAATTTATTCCCGGATTTTCAGATATTGCTAGAGCTGAAGCCTTTATAATGATGTCATTAAACGCGGGCTTTGGCGATTTTTCGGCTCTGATTTTTACACACTCTGTCATATCTATCTCTGTTGAAAGATAGAAGTGAGGAATTGTTTGAAAACTTTTCTGAAGCCGCTCTGCTATAACCTTCCTCATTCCTTTTACAGGAATTGTCTTTGCAGCAATTTTCCCTGCTTCTCCAAAAGCAAGTATGTCTTCCTTAACAATCCGTCCGCCAGGACCAGTTCCATTAACCTTTGTTATATCAACACCTTTTTCCTTTGCCAGCTTTTTAGCTAATGGAGAAATTTTCAGTCTTACTTCTTCTATGCCGGATTTATCCTGAACTTCTTGAACAGGTGCCTCAACAGGCACTTCTTTCTCTTTTTTTTCTTCTTGTAATTGTTCCTGTGGTTTATCAGGAATTCCCTCATCCATATTACCAGCGATGTATCCAATAATTGCTAGAACTGGGACAACGTCTCCCTCTTTATGAACAATTTTTCTAAGTACTCCCTTTGCAAATGATTCTACTTCTAAGGTTGCTTTATCAGTTGTAATCTCAAGAAGCACATCTCCTTTTCCTACTTTATCTCCCTCTTTTTTTAGCCATTTACCAACAGTTGATTCTTCAACGGTTTGGCCAAGCTTCGGCATTATAATTTCTTTAATCATTGACAAACCTCCTTAACCGCATTTATTACGTTTTGTTTGTTTGGAATAGCTGCATCTTCCAATACAGGACTCATCGGAACAGGCACATCTACAGCGCAGACCCTCTTTACAGGAGCGTCCAATAAATCAAATCCATGCTCCATAACAAGCATCGCAATTTCACTTGCCACATTACAAGTTTTGTAACCCTCTGAAACTATAACAAGTTTAGAGGTTTTTTTGACAGATGTCAGAATAGTATCAAGATCTAAAGGTTTGAGCGTTCTTGGATCAATGACTTCTGCTGAAATATTATCTTTTTCAAGCTCCGTTGCAGCTTCCATAGCTACATGGAGTTGTCTGGAATATGCTACGATAGTAACGTCAGTACCCTTCTTCTTGATATTAGCAACACCCAGAGGGATTATATATTCTTCTTCAGGAACTTCTCCTTTTTCTCCGTAAAGCATCTTATGTTCAAT
>DAOVKY010000179.1 GCA_030631525.1 bacterium | reverse complement strand
TTATGTCTGCTTCTCCTCTTTGAATAATCCTAAAAGCCTCTCCTATTGCATGAGAACCGGAAGCGCACGCAGTAGCAATTGCAAAATTCGGACCTTTAAGACCAAATTGAATTGCAACATGCCCGCTTGCCATATCTATTATCAACATCGGAATAAGAAAAGGAGATACCTTTGAAGGCCCTTTCTGTAAGAGCGCATTGTGCTGATCTTCAATTACCTTCAACCCGCCAATTCCGGAACCTATAACAACACCTATCCTGTTCTTGTCCTCTTTATCTGTATCCAATCCGCTGTTTTCTAAAGCCATTTTACTACAGGCAACAGCAAGCTGCACAAAACGATCCATCCTTCTTATATCTTTTTGGTTAAGATACATAGAGGAATCAAAGTCTTTAATCTGTCCGGCTATCTTGCTGTCAAAATCTGCTGGATCGAACAAAGCGATGCGATCTACCCCGCTCTTTCCATCGCATATGTTTTTCCAAAAAACATCAGTATTATTACCAACAGGCGTTACTGCTCCTATACCTGTTATAACAACTCTGTTTTTCTCCATGACTATAACCGAAATGCTCTTATTGGACGTGCTTGTCTATGTAGTTTGTCGCATCAACAACTGTAACAATCTTTTCTGCATCTTCGTCAGGTATTTCAATGTCAAATTCCTCTTCAAGTGCCATAACAAGTTCTACTGTGTCTAATGAATCCGCACCTAAATCATCAACAAACGATGCCTCATTAGTAACCTCTTCCGGCTTTACACCAAGCTGTTCAACAATAATCTCTTTCACTCTTTTTTCACTTGACATACTCCATCTCCTCCTTTTTTTAAAACTTCAAGTTACCATTCCACCGTCTACATTAATTACCTGTCCTGTGATGTAATTTGCTTCATCAGAGACAAGAAATAAAACAAGATTTGCAACATCAGCAGGCAAGCCAAATCTGCCTAGAGGAATATTGCCCAGCATTTTTTGCTTTATATCTTCCTTAAGGACTTCTGTCATTTTTGTGCTTATAAAACCTGGTGCTATAGCATTAACAGTTATTCCTCTTGAGCCGAATTCCTTAGCGCAAGACTTGGTTAGGGCAATTACTCCTGCTTTAGAGGCAGCATAATTCGCCTGTCCAGCATTGCCTATTAATCCTATAATGGATGCCATGTTTACTATTCTGCCTTTTCTTTGCTTTAACATAACTTTTGCAGCTGCTTTAATGCAGTTAAATGTCCCCTTAAGATTTATTGCTAACACCTTATCCCAGTCCTCATCCTTCATGCGTAAAATAAAGTTGTCCCTGGTTATTCCAGCATTGTTGATGAGTATATCCAGGCTTCCTAATTTGTCAATCGTTTTTTCTATAATATTTGCCGCTTCATCTGGCATAGAAACATCAGCTTTTATAACCAGCGTTTTTCTTCCCGTTTTTCTTATCTGATCCGCTGTTTGTTCTGCATGTTCAATATCTATATCTGAAACCGCAACATTTGCACCTTCCTTTGCCAAGCTACACGCTATTTCCTTTCCAATACCCTGAGCTGCGCCAGTCACAATTGCTGTCTTTCCATCAAGCTTCATGTTCGCTCCTGATTTTTTAATTCATTGCTGGCATTATAGTTATTAGCTATTGATTGTCAAGTTCTTAGTTGACAAAAGATAGTTTACAATACTATACTCCAAATCAAGAAGATTAAGCATCTGGAAGGGCGAGTTATGTCTGGATACGACCCAAAATTAAGTCCCAAAGAGGTTCAAACCAAAATATCATACCTGGGAATTAAAAAGGCAAATACAAAAATCTGGCAGCTATTTCTTCTGGGAATTCTGGCAGGATTATATATTAGCATAGGAGGACATGGATTTCTTGTTGCACTTGAGCAAGGTATGGGGAAAATTATTGGAGGCGCTGTTTTTAGTGTCGGGCTGGTATTAGTTATTATTGCAGGAGCTGAATTATTTACCGGAAATATAATGATGATAGTGGGAGCCCTGTCAACATTATTCCCAATTCGGAAAATATTGAAAAATTGGACGGTTGTTTATTTAGGCAATTTCGTTGGCTCTTTTTTATTTGCATTCCTTATCTTTAAATCAGGTCTTCTAGGTACCCAGTTGAACATCAATAGGTTGGGACAATTAGCTATGAAAATATCCGAGAATAAACTAGCTTTATCGTTTATGGAATGCTTTATTAGAGGGATATTCTGTAACATGCTGGTTATCCTTGCTATTATTATGTCATTTTTCGCAAAAGATATTATCTCTAAAATATTCTGCTGTATATTGCCAATTATGGTGTTTGTGGCCTCAGGATTTGAGCACTGTGTTGCAAATATGTACCTAATCCCAATAGGCCTTTTTGTAAAGGGGGTTCCTTTTTACAAGCACTACATAATATTCCAAAATCTTATACCTGTAACGCTGGGGAATATCGTAGGCGGATTGTTTATCATCATTATACATCCAAATAGAATAAGACAGCTTATTGCATTGTTTTCTCGCAAGTAGGTGTTGGTATTAGAGAATGCCCATGGTCTTGCGCGATCTTTCTGCCGATTTTTTTTACTCTGTTTTCCATACAGTCTCTGCAGGTTATAGGGGTTTCTCCTGTGTACTGTTTGTCAGGATAAAGCATGTAATTTTGCTTGTACTTCTGCGGTGTAATGTTCGGCATTACAACATTAGCTCCGGATTGCAGTATTACTTCTCTTGCATCAGAGCGCAATACATCCATAGCTGTAGTAGCTGGCAGGAGAACCTTTGGGCAGAGAATTCTAACCAATGCAATGAATTTTTGCACAATTGGAAAATCCCCATTTTTACTATCAGAAAGAGGTGTGTCATTATTTGAAATATAAGGCCCTGTTCCTACCATGTGAAAATTCCATTTTTTAATG
>DAOVKY010000080.1 GCA_030631525.1 bacterium | reverse complement strand
TCAGTTACATTGAGTAAAGCAGCCGTTTCGTCAGGATTTAGTGTTTCAACAGCCATTGATTTGTCAAGAATATCCCTTATCTCTTTTGAATCAACGCGTTTATTATTCTCTAATTTTTCTGTAATTTCTTCATCATTTATAAAGTCTCTGTCTCCATCCATATATTTTGCGATCTCGTTTCTTTTAATCCTGTCAGCTATCCATGATTTTGTATCAGCTATTTCTGCACACATTCTTTAGTTCCTTTAATTGTTTCGGGTCGGATAAATCCGACCCCTACATTTTCTAAATACGTTCAGAGCGGCGGGAAATGGAGAAAGTGTTCTTTCTAATATTCCATGCAGGAAAGAAATACATACGCCGTAATTTGTTATAGAAACACCTTCCTGTTCAGCCCGCTGAATCCTAAACAGCATTTCTCTTCTGTTGAGCATACATCCCCCGCAATGAATTATTAACTTATAATCCTTTAGGTTTACAGGATAATCATGTCCTGAGTATACATCTATATTGATTTTTTTGCCTGTATATTCTCTCAGCCAGCGCGGAATTTTTACTCTTCCAATGTCATCCTGCACCGGATGATGGCTGCATGCCTCCCCAATAAGAACTTTGTCTCCTGAAACCAGTTTATCTATTTTGCACACACCTTTCACTGCCTCTATCAAATCTCCTTTATATCTGGCAAAAAGAATAGAAAATGTTGTGCATTTAACGTCTTTTGGAGTATCAGCTACCATCTTTGATACAACCTGAGAATCACATACTGAAATATCAGGAGGCTTCTTTAGATTATTCAATACAAGAGGATACTCTCTCTCTTTAACGATCAACGCCGCAGAGTCATTATCTAAAGCGTCCCGTATTGTCTGAACCTGTGGAAGAATAATCCTTCCTTTAGGAGCTTCCAGATCAATAGGAACAATCAATACTGCCAGACCTCCTGAAGGAATAAGATCCCCTATAATAGGAGGTGGATTTAAAAAATCATCAGGACAGATTTCAATAAGATGCTTTTTTAAGTCATTTATATATGTATCTCTATTATCAAAATCCGTGCCGGAACAAAGTATAATTCTCTCTGTCTTGGCTTTTAGTTTTTTTACAAACTCAGTGGATGGCGATTTTAGGTCAATCTTATTTACAACAATAATAAAAGGAGTGTTTCTTTTTCTTGCTTCACGTAAAATAGTATCTTCGTATTTTCCACATATATCTGCTTCAGTCAGAAGTAAAATAATATCTGCCCTGTCAAATATATTCTTTGTTTTTTTGATTCTCAACTCTGAAATGGATGATGTGTCATCTATTCCTGCCGTGTCAAGAAACACAACCGGACCAAGCGGCAAAAGCTCCATGCTTTTTTCAACCACATCACTGGTTGTGCCCGGAACAGGAGAGGTTATTGCTACATCCTGATTAGCAATTAAGTTCAGGAAACTAGATTTGCCGACATTGGTTCTTCCAAATAATCCTATATGAAGCCGTAATGATTTAGGCGCTTTTTTCATGTATTTCTCTCTTTTTCAAGTGCTGATTTTACTGATACACCCTCAACAGCGCCCAGTTTTCCTGTTAAAGAACCAAGCTCATCCGTAGTAGCATCTACCACAAGCGTAATAACACAGCAATTTTTTTCTTTATAAGGAATACCAACGCGTGCTGCAATAATATCTCCGTATTCTGAAAGCAAACTGTTAATTCTTGAAGAAGCTTTTTTCCTATCCTCAATTATGATTCCAACGAACCCCAGTCTTTTATCCATTATATCCTCCCAAATAAAAACTCCCGACCTCTATCCTGCAAAGAGACCGGGAAAACACTATCAGCCCCTTGGTTTCAGGAAGAAAACCCTCCCCGCAGGAAACAAGTTTTAATTACGTTTAATATAGTATCATTTATTGCTCTAAGAAACCACAAAATTCCGTTATTGCGAACCCCAGATCCCAAACGCTTTCTTTGACTTTTGCTTGCTTTCCAACAGACAGCTAAAGCAGTCTGTTGTCCTCTCCATCGCAACCGCCTGCTTTAGCTGGAGGTTATCTGCTATTCTTTCCTGTCATTGCGAACGGAGTGAAGCAATCTCGTTTGTCATTCTCCAATTTAATCGTGAAATCCAGACGCCTAAAGATTTGACTGCGTTAAAAAAAAAGGTCACTATTCGCTTTTTTACTTTTCATTTTTTAATCCAGTTTTTTCCTTAAAAGCGATTTTTACTAACCATTTTCCGCCACAGAAAAGATAAATGCCTAAGATTAAATATATTATTGAACCGATGATACTTGATGAATGAATAGAAAACCGCATGTACATACCCTCCTGTTGTATCGCTCTTAATGCTAAATTTGTCAATGCACTTATCATTAGAGGGATACCTTTTATGAAACAGAAAATGCCTGTGATTTTTAGTGATAGTGTAAAAATAGGTTTTTGCCATTGATTTAGATCTAGAACTGAAAATCTTTCATCGACAGGAACTAATTTTTGACTCAAGACATCACCAAATCGCAACAATACGAAAACCATAGCAATCATTAATACAGGTCCCATTATTAGTCCCGTTATGTAAGGAAGTGATCTAATCTCACTGAGAATAGATGATTGCGAACTTAACATTAATAATGATGCCATTAGCATGGGAATATATGCTATAGTCTTGATTAAACATACGACACCCAGTATTTTGAAAGCAATTGATAAAATCCCTCTTTTACTCATCTTTTTTCTCCTTTTATCTTTCTTCACATAACATTAATTATTGAACAGTCACTTCTACTTTAATGTTACCATACCTCAAATTGCTTAAAACCTCAATAAAAATAGGCAAAAAGCATTATACTCCACGCACCTCAAACCATTTATTTCCACACCTTCAACTGTTCAAACTGCACTTTGAATTTCTTGAAGAATTTTTCAATCTTCCCTCTTTGCTCGTAAGGAATCATTACACAACCTGCAGAAAGTTTCTGCCCGGCTATTTCCTGTAATAAACCTTTATACTTGTATCCTTTTCTTGTCTGTTCATAAAACTGTCTGTTAAATCGCACCTTGTCTTTCTGAGGCAAGTTGCTTATCTGAAAAGAATAAATCAGGTAAGGTTTCTGCTTCAGTAGTATAGCAGACGGTATGTCGGATGGCTCTCTCAGGTAGAGAATCTTTCCTTCCTGAAAGATGTTCTGGAGCAAACCTGTATCTGTCTTTTGCAACTCAGCTATGGTTCTTATTGTCGGCTGGATACTTCTGCCTATTTCGGATTCAAGCTCTATAACTTTATCCTGCACTTCTTTCAGGGTCTTATATTCTGTTGTAAGTATAAATAAATCAACGTCAGACCTTGAGGTAAATTCTCCTCTGGCAAGGCTCCCATAAAGAATGACAACTTTTACATCTTCAATTTTGGAAAGCTCTTTTGATATTTTTTTAAGTATTCTTTTCATAGATTTCTACACCAAACCTTTTTTCAAAAAACTCAATTATTATTCTGAGATTATCTATTACTACCTTGGCTCTGTTGCCATTAATTCCGTCATAACCCAAATCACCATAGGCAAACCATATCTTACGCATTGCCTTGTTTATTTCAGCAGGGAAATTTTTATTTGAGTATTCATGTCTACTCTTGTGGTCACCGAAATGTTCTCCACTCCTAGCAGCATCAGTTTCTACCAATTGCTCAACAACCTTTGTTCCCAAATCTCCTACCACTGTGCTTTGTTTGCTGTTATAAGCAGCAATCGTTGCTCTAAGTTTTTCTTTTGCCAATCCTAAATGTTTCTGAAAATCACCCATTCTTCACCCTTTCTTTTTCGTTATTGTAACGAATTACGCACGTTTTGTCAAGTTTTTCGTTATTGTAACACGGTATTCTATGTGTGAAAAGAAAAAAGGGCGAACACAAGCCCTGAACCGAGTTTACACTGGTTTGGGGCAAGATTCGCCCCCACAATACAAAAATCAGAGAATGTAAAGAATGCATGGATAATATTTAATTTAGCTTACCCACACTCCATGGATGTTGCAGAATATTCTTGCCTTTAATCCTTCAGCATTCATATTACAGAATTCAGCAAATGGTTCATCATCAGAATTCAATCTTTTTCCAGCAACAACATCATCCCCTTTTATAAGCTGAATAAGTTCTATGTAATGTTTTTCTTCCATTGGATGAGAGACAGAGCCAACCTTTACACGAATGCCCTTTTCAAATGACTCTACTATTGGAACATGTTTCTCTTTACCTTCCTGCTCAGCGGTTTTTTCTTCAAGAAGATTCATTGGCTGTCCACAGCACACAAGCTCTCCAGCGTGTGCTTCCAGAACAGATACAACATTCCCGCAAATATCGCATTTGTAGATCGCGTTTTGTTTTGCCATTCTTTATCCCTCCTGTTTTTTATTAATAATTCTTATTCAACAGTTCAAAATATGCCTTTGGATGTTTACATACAGGGCATTCCTCAGGCACTCCGGCTCCTTCATGAATATGCCCGCAGTTTCTGCATTTCCAATATGCTTTGCCGTCTTTTTTGAAGACTCTTCCTTCTTCAAGATTCTTTAATAGCTTTTTATAACGTTCTTCGTGCTTTTTTTCTACTCTTCCAATACTATCAAACATCTCGGCTATTTCGTCAAATCCTTCTTCTCTCGCTTCTTTTGCCATTCCGGGATACATGCTTGTCCATTCAAAATTTTCTCCTGCTGCGGCTGCCCTTAAATTCTCGGAAGTATTTCCTATGCCATCCAGTTCTTTAAAGTGCAGTTTTGCATGTTCTTTTTCATTATCAGCAGTTTCAAGAAATATTGCGGATATTTGTTCATACCCTTCTTTTTTTGCCTTTGACGCAAAATAGGTATATTTGTTTCTTGCCTGCGATTCCCCTGCAAATGCCTCCAGCAAATTCTTTTCAGTCTTCGTTCCTTTTAAATTCGCCATCATTTTCCCCCT
>DAOVKY010000126.1 GCA_030631525.1 bacterium | reverse complement strand
ATTCGTGCGCTTTCATTTATTTAAGCATCTTTATCTTTGCGGCTATTTTTATTCCAATACCGGGTAGTTTAAGTAAATCCTTTACTGATATCTTACTAATCTTGTTCATTGTATCATATCCATGAGTTTCTAAAATGCCTATTATTCCTTTACCAATGCCAGGTATGCTAATTTTTTCGCTTTTCTCTTTCTTTTCATCAGCAACTATATCAATCCTGCAATCAACTAACCGTGACGTCAACTTTACATTCTGCCCTTTTTTGCCAATTGCAATAGCAAGTTGATCTGGTTTAACTAATATGGTTGCTACATTGTTTTCCTCATCCAACTCTACACTTTTTATTTCAGCCGGAGCCAATGCTTTTCTAATAAAGGCTCTAATATCTTTATCCCATTCAATAATATCAATCCTTTCACCAGCAAGTTCCTCAATAACAGCCTTTATCCTGGTCCCTTTTATTCCAACACATGCTCCGACACAATCAACATTTTCTTTATTACTATAAACAGCTATTTTTGTTCTATCTCCTGGTTCCCTAGCAATAGCTTTTATTTCAATTATATTTTGACCAATTTCGGGAACCTCCAACTCAAGCAATCGTTTCACAAACTCTGGATGCGTTCTGGAAACAATTATCTTAACTTTACTACCGGTATCTGCGACTTCTAAAATATAGGCGCGTATTCTATCACCCTGTCTGTATCTCTCATTCTGCAAACGCTCCCTATAAGGCATCCGAGCTTCAGCATCGCCGAGGTCAATTATCACATCTCCATAATCAAATCTATACACAACTCCATTAATTAAAGTGCCCTGTCTCTCTCTAAACTTTTCATACAAATTGTCATTTTCTACATCTCTTATCTTCTGCATTATAACCTGTTTTGCGGTCTGGGCGGCTATTCTGCCAAAATCATGAGGTGTTATCTCCTTGACATATACGCTGCCGACTTTTAGTTTCTTATCTATCTCTTTTGCCTCTTTAAGACCAATTTCCTTATGCGGATCTTTTACACTGCGTACAACTTTTTTTCTCAAAAAAACACAAATCTCTTTTCCATCCTCAGCAATAGACACCTCAAGGTCTGTAGAGTCTCCCAATTTTTTTTGCGCAGCTGATAATAAAGCTGCCTCAACAGCCTGTATGAGAATCTCTTCTTTTATGTTTTTCTCTTTACAAAGAGCTGTTATAATTCCAAAAATTTCTTTATTCATAATAATCCCCTATTAACAACAAAGAGCGGGAAAACGCATTGCCCACTCTCTTCTATTTGCCGGGTCACTTCTAGGGGATTTTATATCACAATTTAGAAGGCCTTGCAAGAAATTTTTCAATAGCTTTTCTTATTTTGTCTTCCTCTTCAATCTCCTCTCTTGAGAATATCTTATAAATTTTGTAATATCTATTCTTATATTTTAATTCGAACTTTTTCAGTTCTTCAGGTTTGAATTCAAGTTTAAAAGCAGTTATTGCTTCATCAAATCTTAAATTGCCCGTTATATACCTCCATGAATACACTCCTTTAGTAATATAAGTCCCCATTGTCCAAACAAGATAATTTGCGTCCCTATTCCGACAGAATCTCCACAATTCAGTTTCATCTCTTGAAAACATTGAATACATATAATTCTTTATTTTATTTCTTATATCATCTGACTCTACTTTTGCATGAATTAATACAGGTCTGTCTGCATACAGTCTTATAAATCCTGCTACTGAAAAGTTTGTCGCAACAGGGCTGCCTTCTGGAATGTTCTCTTTAAGCCATTTGCATACATCCAGTAGGGACGAAGGATGTTCAACGAATCCAAGTTTTTTGCAAATATGAGCTGTCTTTATATATTCAAAAGGCAGGAACATTAGAAGTAAAGCCGTAACCAGATTAACCAGCTTTGATTTTGGTAAGTTCTCGTATATAAGAGAGATTGAACAGCATAGGAAGAAGATCAGAAATACTCTCATTCTTGCAAAAAGAAGATAGAAAATTAGAAAGAGAGCTGTTAAACATACAAAAAGAATATCCTCTTTTGTTGATTTTCTCTTGCAGCATCCTTTAAAAAATAAAATAACAGCTGTAACTCCAATAAGAAGAGTTGAGCTAAAAAAAGTTACTATCTCTATAAGCGAAGGGCTAATATCAGCAGGCAGCCACATAAAGTTTACATCAAAAGGCAAAAGAGCTGGATTAGCCGGTTTTACTCCTAAGAACCTGATTTTATAGAGAAATAGAGATGTTATATGAGAGTATGTGCCGGTGCTATTTTTAAATACAACTAAACTGATAAATTCTAAGAAAACAAATATAAATAAAAAGATTATTAAACTCTGTGCCTTTGTCACTTTGTGCCTCTGTGCCTTTCTTACTATTACAGCAATTATCAGCGTAGAATAGCCTAAAATCATAGGTATGCTGTAGAGAAATCCTATCTCTTTAAGCCTGGGATTTGTAAAACCCGCAAACATCATAAATAAAAGACTTATGGAAACAAATTCTAAATAATTTGAATTATTTTTACTCCATATAATCAAAAACGCCGCTGAACAAAATAAAATCCCCAAATAAAGCTGGGTAAGATCCCATGATATAACGGCGGCATAGAGCAATAATCCAGCAAGAATTGATAAAATCAGTCTCGTTTTATGTCGGGGCTGCTGATTTGAGATAAAGAACAGTAAACTTAAATTAAGGAATATAAGCGGTAGAACAAAAGTCTGTTTCATAAAAATCTCCCCCGTAGTTCCCAGAACGGAAGGAAGCATTATGCCGTAATACAAGGAGGAAATTAGAGATGCAATGCGATTTCGCGAAATACTATACGCCAATATAAAAACTGCAATTATACTTAGTGAAAAAAGCAAAGGAACAACGTGTCTTATAAAATGAATGAGGGCAGGGGCAAGCCCTGCCCCTACATCGGTTTTCGCAAAGTTTAGGATTTTATATAAATATCCATAGAAATATTCCATAAAAACAAAATTCTTTTTACGGATATTAATGCTTTCAGGATATTGAATTTTATTATCCATAACAGGCAGACTGCCTGTCTCAGCAATAACTTTGGTATATATAAAATGCTGGGCGGATTCGTTAGAAAAGGAAAGCGAACCATGAGCGTCCGCTCTGTGGTCAAGTATCTGGAATCTTATGAAGACAGAAATTAGGTATATCAGGAATAATGCAAAAAATACTACATATTTTCTTGAACAAGGGGTTTCAACCCCTTGTTTTTTGAACATTTTTAGACCTCCACCTGATTCATTGTTTCCATAAATTTTCTGTTTGTTTTTGTTTTCCTCAATTTTTCAATTAAGAATTCCATTCTTTCTGTTACACTCATTGAAATCAACACCTTGCGCAATAACCAAATCTTGCTCAGATCTTTTTGATCTATTAACAGATCTTCTTTCCTGGTTCCTGAACGTTCCATATCAATCGCAGGGAAAACCCTCTTATCCACAAGCCGCCGATCCAAATGGATTTCCATATTTCCCGTTGCTTTAAATTCCTCAAAAATCACATCATCCATCCTGCTGCCTGTATCAATCAGCGCTGTTGCTATTATTGAAAGGCTTCCTCCTTCTTCTATCTTTCTGGCAGCAGCAAAAAACCGCTTTGGTTTATGAAGAGCATTAGAATCCACACCTCCTGAGAGAATTTTCCCGCTGTGCGGCACCAGCACATTATATGCCCTAGCAAGTCTTGTAATGCTATCAAGTAATATAATTACATCTTTTTTGCACTCAACTAAT
>DAOVKY010000076.1 GCA_030631525.1 bacterium | reverse complement strand
GAGGGAGGAGCGCTGAATCGGTCCATGTAGCCCCGCTATCTGCGCTCTTGTGGAGGTTACCTACTGTTGGATTTCCAGTCTGCCCTTTTTGGCAGATATATACATTACTGGAGTTATTGGGGTCTACCATCATCATGGTTGGATTCACATAGCCAAAGGCAGCTATATAGGCGTCGTTGTCCGCTATCATATCTGTCCATGTTGTTCCACCATTTCCTGATTTTAGAATAGAGGTGCCTCTATCAGCGGCATAGATAATATCTGTATCACTGGGGTCAATTGCTAATGCAGGGATCCCATAAAATTCTGTATGTACTACTGACCAGTTAGAACCTTTATCCGTTGTCTTCACGATATATCCGGGCTCTGTCCCTAAATACATAATATTACTATCATCAGGATTCACGGCGGAACTAATTACCTCTACCGCATCAATGCTGCTGTTTTTCGCTGTCCAACTGACTCCGCTATCTGTGCTCTTCATAACGCCGCGGGAGTGAATCAGATAGATCGTGGGCAAGGTGTCTATAAACAATTTAATATCCACACCTGCGCTTGAATAGATTTCAGTCCAACTTTCCTCCGCTCCTCCATCCTCGCTCTTAAATATCCCTTTATCCCTCGGCTCTCCTGCATAAACAATATCATCATCGACTTTATCGATGACAACAGAGCAAAAACCGTTTCCTACAGGATCAAGAACTGTAGTCCAGGTAGCTCCACTATCTTCGCTTCTGACAATACCTTCTTTCCCTGCGGCAAAGATTAGAGTTGAGCCAGCTGGACTTACACAAACATCTGCGAACCAGCCTTGCCCTCCTCCTCCTCCGTCAGGATACTTTGCCGTCCAGCTGCTGCCTCCGTCAGCACTCTTAAAAATATTGCCTCTAGCGAGATCGCTATCTGAAGTATATACTGCCGATCCTGTTACTGCGTAAACAGTATCTGGAGTGTTGGGATCAATGGTTACCTTACCCACCAGGGTATCCTCTGAATCACCTGCATCTATCATAGTCGAAAAGGTCCAATTCTCACCCCCATCAATTGTCTTCCATACTATGGCATCATCATTGGTACCTGCTTGATCGCTCCCTGAGCCAAGATAGACAATGTCAGGATCAGTGGGGTGAATGGCTATAGAGTGTATTACGTCACCTGTATAACCAGTAAGAGTGACCCATGTAGAACCTCCGTCTGTACTTTTCTTTAATGTTCCGCTGTCTGAAGCAAAAACGATATCGCTATTACTTGGCGCAATAGCTAATCCTCTAATTTCAACCTCCCCTCCTTCGTTTTCAAAAGCCGAATTACCTGACCAGCTTGTGCCGGCGTTGGTAGATTTATAAACCCCATAGCCTGAACCCATTCCAACATATAACACATCCGAATTGTTGGGGTCTATGGCAAAGGACTTTGCAAATCCGCCATAGATTTTGCTATTCTCAAAATTTGCCGGTGTGCCAACACCCGCATCTGCGCTAATACCAAAAATCCCGCTTATGCTTAGGGCAAACGCTGCTGCCAATCCCATTCTCTTACATCTGTTTACCATTTCTTACCCCTCCTTGTTTTATTATAATTTGGCTAATTCTACCCCCCTCCCTAGAAATGTCAAGCGATTTTTCCCTCCGCATCATTGAGGATTTATTTGCTTTGTGCTATGATTTTGAAGGTTACTATAAAAGTGGGGCGAAAGGTGAAATTAAAAATTAAAAATTTAGCTTCCGGCTTTAGTCTTCTTGAAGTTCTCATATCACTTGCGATTGTAGGAGGGCTTCTTATGACTATTATATCTACAATTAATTATCACATATTTGTTGCTTTGAGGCATAAGGAGATTACTCAAACAATACTGCTTGCACAGGAAAAGATGCTGCAGATTAAGGAATGTCCTGTAAACCAAAAGGGAAACTTTAAGCATCCTTTTGAGGGGTATCTCTATGAGGCAACTGTTTCTTCTTCTCCATATACCGGTCTAAATCTTGTATGTGTAAGTGTCAGAAAGGATAAAGAAGTATTTTTTGTGAGAAAATATGTTCCTAAATAGGAAAACAGGATTCACCCTGTTAGAAATTTTAATATCAGTTGGAATATTAGCCATAATCATCACAGCAACCTACACAACATTCTTCTTAATGAATCGGGCAGAAAGCACTGTGTCCTGCTCAAGCCAAAAGCTTTTAGAAATGAGAAGATTTCTTGATATGTTAAGATATGAACTGGGTTCAACCAGTTTCGCAAGTGTAAAGACTAAAGATCAGGATATTCATGGAAAACCTGTATCAGGAATATCATTTAGAAGCTTTGCTCTTAATATGGTGGGCATGGCTGATATAGCTTATTTTGCAGTAAAAACAAATGGAAGACTTGATCTTTATAAGACAATTGAACTTGTAAATGGCAGACATGAAAGGGTTGTAATGCTTGAAGATATTGAGGAATTTACTGTTAAATCAGACAGAGAAGGCCTGATAAAAGTAACCATCTCATCTATGGTTAATAAAAGCAAACTCTCTTTATCCCGGACAATAGAGCCGATGAAAGGGACGGGGCTATAATGTCAAATAAGGGCTTTGGCTTCATCATAGTACTCGCAATTGTTAGTCTACTTGCAATATTGGCAGTTAATTTTACTTATACTATTCAGGTTAATACAACCATGCTCAGCAACTATCGCAGTTCCCAGAAAGCATATTCTATGTGCAAATCAGGGATATTGGCAGCTACATCATTACTCCTAGATGAGATCAGAGAGCAGGATTATGTATATCTGAATGAAAAAAGGTTCTATATTAAAAACCCTTATAGAAAAGACACAGCTGATATTATTGTAGATATAGAAGACGAATCCGGGAAATTTAATATTAATAATATTATCTCCCCATCCAGCAATACAAATGAGCCGGCTCTTGAGGCATTTAGACAGCTTCTAAAATATATTGAGGTTAAAGTAGAAGTTGCTGATACAATAGCTGATTGGATAGATGCTGATAAAGAAGAGCGCAGATCCAAAACAGAAGCAAAAGCAAAGAACAGTCCGTTAGAAAGCATTGATGAGATACTCTTAATCCCAGGAATTGAGAAGAACGTGTTTGAAAAATTACAGCCCTATGTTACAATCTATGGCGATTCATTGATTAATATAAATTCAGCGGATATACCTGTACTCATGTGTCTCAGGGAAGAGATGACTGAGGATCTGGCGCAGAGGATTATTGATTTCAGAAAACAGACCCCGTTTACTCACACATCAGATATTATGAAAGTTGCTGGTTTTGAGGCTATAGGCATTAGCCTGATGGGCAGGATAACTGTTAAAGGAAACCACTTTCTTCTTAAAGCGTATGCAGATTCCCAAGGGGTAAAAAAGCAAATTCATTCTATTATAGAAACCGATGATGAAACTGTTATAAAACACTGGAGAGAGATGTGAGAATTGCAGTACTAGACATGATTGAAGATTCAGCCTGTATTTATGTATTTGAAAGAAAAAGAAAAGAGACTAAGCTGATAGAGAAAATACAAGGGCTGGACAAAAGCACCATTCCTTCCGATATAGATAAATGGATAGTAAGTCTGCATGTACACAAACTCGGATTCAGAGTCCTTAAAATGCCATTTGCAGACAGAAAAAGAGTTCGGGATACTCTGCCTCTGGAACTTGAAAGTCTGATACTGCAGAATATAGAAGACATAGTCTATGATTTTAAAATAGAAACACAAACAAAAAAAGACGTTAATGTGCCCGTCATTTTTGTAGAGAAGACATACTTAAAGAATCTGGTAAATGAACTCAAAGAAGATGGTATTATTCCTTCCAATATTACATCCATTGATTTCTTAGGCAATACATTCTCCTGTGCTGATGATAAGTTAAATGCTGATGAGAGAATTAAGATTGCCGGCAGTATTCTTGACAGGCCTCCAATAAATCTTATGAGGCAGGAACTGGTTTCTACACACATTGACCCAAAGATTGAAAAGAAGCTGAGGCGCTTCTGTATTTCCCTATCTTTGCTTATTGCTTTAATACTTGTATTTCAGATATTCAAATTCGCAAGTTACAAAACTGAAGCAAATCTGATTAAAGGACAAACAAGAAAAATCTATAAAACCCTATTCCCTTACGAGAGAATTACAAGCCCCTTTTATCAGATGAAAGCTCACTTAAAGACAATGCAGGACAAAAACCAGTTCATAGTATCTGTTTCTCCGCTTTCACTACTTTCGTATCTTTCCAGTATTGAGGTGGAATTCACTGAAATTACAATGCGCAGAGAACTTATTACATTAAAAGGAGAAAGCTCGTCCATTAAATCCATAGAGAACATAAAGAAGAAATTACAAGCATTTCTCGAAGATGTTAAACTGCTAAAATCCGAAGCCTTCTCAGATAACAGATTCTCATTCACCATACAGGCAAAAGGTATGAAAAAATGAAACTAAAGCGTATTTACATTCTAACCATAGGTCTGGGCTTATGCATTATTCTTATAATGGCATTTATTGTGAGTAGTTTGAAACATAATGCCAGAAGGAGTAGAAGGCAATTGCAGGAGTTTGCGCTTTTAGCAGAGGAATATCAGAAAATTAAGCGTAGAGTTTCTGCAGTTGATGATTGGATAACTTCAGAGTTTACAGGAACGTCTCAGGCAATAGAGGACATAGTCTCAGGCATGGGTCTTAATGCAAAACTTAAATCCATAAAAATACTTGAAAGAAAGACCTCAAAAGGTTTAATACGAGAAGATACAGAAGTCTCATTTACAAAACTGGATATGAATGAAACGGTTAATCTATTATATTCAATTGAAAATGCTTCTTATCCATTGACTATCAAAAAAGCTGAGATTAAAACTGCGTTTGAAGGACCTGAGCTATTGGAAATTATCCTTGTCATCTCTACTTTTCAAACAAAGTAAGTAAGACCCACTTAATGAAAGTCCGGCATCATTGCTGTATCAACAAGCGCCTTCTTCTGCGCGTCTGTAATGCCTGTGGCGCTTATAGCGTCCTTTCTGTTACCAAGTCTTGTAATAAATAGTCCCTCTATGCCCTGACATTCTTCTCCTGTCAGAT
>DAOVKY010000162.1 GCA_030631525.1 bacterium | reverse complement strand
TCACCCTTTGAAAGACTACTTGTTGAAGCAGAAAAGTTTACTACATCTGCGCTTAGGCGCTTCTCTGCAAGCTCAAAAGAAATCCTTGTTCTTGTGCTAGGCTCAAAGAACAGGTTCGCAATTGTCTTTCCCATTAATGCAGGCACTTTCTTTATCTCTCTCGTTGATATTTCTTTGAATGATTCTGCTGTGTCCAGAATCAGCTTAATTTCTTCCCTTGTTAAGTCTTCCAGACCCAGAAGATCTTTTCTATTCCATTCCATTTCTTCCCCTCTCCTTTAACTTTTAACCTTTAACTTTTTACCTTTTCTCCAATAATTATAACCTCTGTTTTTTTATCGTATTCTTCTAATCTAACCTCAACAATTTCTCTCTGAGAAGTGGGAACATTTTTTCCTGCATAGTCAGCTCGGATAGGTAGTTCTCTATGTCCTCTATCTACTAAAACTGCCAGCTGGATCGCCTTTGGTCTGCCAAAATCAATAAGTTCATCTAATGCAGCCCGTATAGTTCTACCTGTATAGAGAACATCATCCACTAAAACAACTACTTTATTCGTTATATCAAAAGGTATCTCTGTCTTGTGAACCACTGGCTGAGAGGCAATAGTGCTTAAATCATCCCGATAAAGAGTTATATCAAGTGTGCCAATAGGAAGAACAGCCTTTTCTATTTGTTTTATTTTCTCTACTATTCTCTCTGCAAGAAAGACCCCTCTGGTTCTTATGCCAATAATTACCAGATTATCTGTTCCCTTATTTTTCTCAACTATTTCATGAGCTATACGGCTGATTGTCCTCTCTACACCTTCTTTGTCCATAACAGTACCTTTTTCTTTCAAACTCATATTCATTCCTCCAATCACAAAAGCTCTTTTACATAAATAAAAAACCTCCCCAAAAAACTTAGGAAGGTCTCTTCTTTTAGCATATTTCTTTTCCTTACTAGCTTCTCAGAACTAGTTTAAAGGTTTATCATTTAACGGCAGATTAACATAGTGAACTGTTTATGTCAAATTTTTCTTTTACTATCTAGTTAAGATTCAGATGAGATGTGTCGTTAATTAATGATATTATCTGTGCGTTGTCTGTATTCTCGATAATATTTAATGCAGCATTATCCTGCTTTATCTTCCAGAACACAGTCTCTAACGCATCTAGAGAAAGCATTTTGCTCAATATTACCCTTATCGGACCTCCATGAGTTACAACAACAACATTATTCTCTCCTGCGCTGTTTAGTATTTCACTAAAGGCTGCCTCAACTCTTCTTTTTAGTTCCAATATAGATTCCCCCTGAGGCATTGTGAAACCAGTTATATTATTCTGCCACTTAGAAAATTCATTCGGATAACTCTCCTGAATTTCTTGAAAACTTAGTCCTTCCCAATCTCCAAAGTTGATTTCCTTTAGGTCTTCCTTTAACTCAACACTTATTCTGTGAGGCTTTGCTATTATTTCTGCAGTTTTAAATGCTCTTTTTAAACTACTGCTGTAAATTCTACAAATATTTTCCTTTTCTAATCTTTTACTTATTAGACCAGCCTGATTTATACCATTTTCATTTAACTCCACATCAGTAATGCCAAAATATTTTAGTGCGCTGTTGCCAGAGGTCTGACCGTGTCTAATAATGAATATTTTTCCCACTCATTGACTCCTTGTACTCTTTTAATCTTTCAACATATTCATAAGGTATTTTAACACTCCCAATTAAAACTTGGTCTTTACCATCTCCATGACAATCAGAACCGCCTGTAACCAGGAGACCATAGTCTTTTGCCATTTTTTCGTAATGCTCAGTAGTTTCTTTAGCCTGATGATGATAAAACACCTCCATACCATCTAATCCCTTTTTAGGAAGATCTTTTATAATGTCTTCTCTGTGCAGCAGCATTGGATGCGCAAGTATAGAGATACCTCCTACATGGTATATTAATGAAATAGTCTCCTCTGGGCTCAATTTGTACCTTGAAACATAACATGCTTTTCTGTCTCCTATATGCTTATTAAAAGCTTCTGCAATAGATGTTGCATACCCCTTTCTTTTCATAATCTGGGCAAGATGAAGTCTTCCTATTATCCCTCCCTTTGCCAGTTCTAACACCTCTTCAAATTCTATGTTCATTCCAAATTGAGCCAATCTACATATCATTTTCTTCATACGGCTAATTCTTTGTACAGACAGGTTTTTAAGTGTATCTTGTAAAGTTTTATTTTCCCAATCTATAAATAGTCCTAGAATATGCACTTCTACGCCCCTCTCATCTGTAGCTAATTCTACTCCAGGAATAACTTCAACATTCATATCCTTGCCAGCCTGGATTGCTTCAGGAATGCCTTGAACAGTATCATGATCTGTTATTGCTATTGTGTGTATGCCTCTTTTGGCTGCTTCCCGCACTACTCTTCTCGGCGAAAAGGTTCCATCTGAAGCAGTCGTGTGAATATGCAAATCAGCGCATTTGTTCTTCATATTTCTCTATGCTTTCTTTACCTGAGAGGACACCTATTTCCAAATGATATTCTCTTTTCTCTCCGGGCTTCATAAACTGGAGTGCTTTAGCTTCTCTCTCTTTGGCTCTGCCTCCCACCATACAATTTGCAGGCTCCATACCTACCACATATGTTCCTTCGCCATTCATTTTCCACTCAATAAATCGCGGAAGCTCTCTCTTAAGATATTTAACGTAGAAACCGAATCCTTCTCTATTATCACATGTTTTATTTACAAGCGCCGCTGTCACAAATCCATCCTTATCTTCAGCCATATCAAGATAATATACTCGTTCCTTGAACCCATGTATCGGTCCGCTGAACTGATTATATTTTCCCTGTTCTATCTTTGCTTCATCATCCCTTGGCAAGAGACCATTTACTTGAGCAATTAAACTTGAGCCTTCATCAACTGCCGGGTAGCCTCCGTTAATGTGATACAGTATCATATGAGGAACATCTTCAAATCCTAAATTCTCTACCACATCGTGAATAAACAGCCTGCTCTCACCCAGACTTGCTGTAATTTCTCTGGTTAAACAAATGTTTTCCCCAAAAACTTTAGCCTGATTAATTTCTCCTTTTATCTTCATAATATAATCGTCATCTTCCCACT
>DAOVKY010000151.1 GCA_030631525.1 bacterium | reverse complement strand
TTAAAAACTGTGTGGGGAAATGAATCATCTGATTCAAACCTGGCAAAGAAACTTGCAAAGATGTTATACGATAAACTTCCTCTAATTTATTCCGTAGACGGCTGTCTTGGACCGGTAGCTCTAAGATGGAAAACACAGTTGAATGAAAACAGTAAGATTCTGGCATATAATAATGTTTTCCCTGAGCTGGATCATAATGAAATAGTTGGCTGGGAAGGGCTGGATAATTTAACCAAGAGTATGTCAGTCATAATACTCAGAGATAAAGCTGATTTTGAAAGAAATTCAAAGCGTATTGCTATAACAAGCTCAATCATAAAAGACAAACCAAGTGAAATTACTGAAGTCTGGACACAGGGTAATTCCGTATTAGCCAGAATGTTTTCACTTATTTATCTTGGAGATTTTGTGAGTTTTTATCTTGCAATATTGTATGGAGTTGACCCAACACCAGTTGAGAGGATAGAGATATTAAAGAAAAAACTAGTGGAATAGTAAAAGGAGAAATTAGATGGCAACAAAGAATAACAACAAGTATTTATTTACATCAGAATCTGTAACTGAAGGACATCCTGACAAAATGGCAGACCAGATATCCGATAGTGTTTTAGATGTTATTATGGAGAATGATCCGAACGGAAGAGTTGCATGTGAGACACTTGTTACAACAGGCATCGCATATGTTGCTGGAGAAATCACAACTTCGTGCTATGTAGATATTCCAACGATTGTAAGAAAAACCATTAGAGAGATTGGCTATACTAATGCTTCTTATGGATTTGATTACGAAACATGTGGCGTTCTTACCGCTATACAGTCTCAATCTCCGGACATTGCTCTTGGCGTTGATCCGGGTGGTGCAGGAGACCAGGGTATGATGTTTGGTTATGCGACTGAGGAGACAAAGGAACTTATGCCCTTGCCAATCATGCTTGCTCATAAACTTTGCAGAAGACTGGCTAAGATAAGAAAAGAAAAAGCATTAGATTACTTAAGGCCTGATGGGAAGTCACAGGTAACAGCTGAATATGTGGATGGGAAACCATGTCGTATAGAAGCAATAGTAATATCAGCACAGCATGATGGCGATATTGATATGAACATCTTAAAGGATGATATAAAAGAACATGTGATAAGACCTGTTATTCCTTCTAATCTGATGGATAGTAAAACCAAAATTTTTATAAATCCAACAGGTCGGTTTGAGATAGGCGGGCCGCATGGAGATACTGGTCTTACAGGAAGAAAGATCATAGTTGATACATACGGCGGTGTAGGCAGCCATGGTGGAGGCTGTTTTTCCGGTAAGGATTGCACCAAGGTTGATCGGTCTGCATCGTATTTTGCCCGCTATCTTGCAAAGAATATAGTAGCAGCCGGTCTAACATCTGAATGCGAGATTCAGCTGGCATACGCAATTGGAGTACCGGAACCAGTTTCAGTTATGGTAAATACATTCAATAAAGGCAAGATATCAAAAGATAAAATTAAAAAACTTCTTATTGATAATTTTGATATGAGTCCAAAAGGAATAATTAATTATTTAAAACTTCGCAGGCCAATCTATAGAAAGACTGCCTGCTATGGCCATTTCGGTAGAGAAGAAGATACTTTTACATGGGAAAAGACAGATAAAGCAGATTTTCTTAGAAAAAAAGCCGGACTATACTCGTGATTAATATATAGGAGGATGTTATTTTGAAGTATGATATAAAAGACATCAAGCTGGCTAAAGAGGGTAAATTGCGCATACAATGGGCAGAAAAAAACATGCCTGTTCTCAGATCAATCCAGTCGCGTTTTATCAAGGGAAAGCCCCTAAATGGAATTAGATTAGGAGCATGTCTGCATGTTACAACAGAGACAGCTAATTTAGCAATAGCTCTAAAAGCCGGCGGCGCAGAAGTAATGCTTTGCGCTTCAAATCCTCTGAGTACTCAGGATGATGTTGCTGCTTCTCTGGTAAAAGATTATAAAATATCCGTTTTCGCCATTTGCGCAGAGGACAACAAAACATATTATCAGCACATTAACAGTGTATTGGATGCAAAACCACACATTACAATGGATGATGGCGCAGACCTTGTTTCCACAATTCACAACAAGAAAAGAGAGCTTATAAAAGATATCCTTGGCGGAACAGAGGAAACAACAACAGGTGTTATTCGACTGAGAAGCCTTGAAAAACAGAAAAAACTTGCGTTTCCGATCATAGCTGTTAATGACGCTGATACAAAACATTTCTTTGACAACAGATATGGCACAGGGCAAAGCACAATTGACGGCATTATTAGAGCGACGAATATGTTGTTTGCGGGTTCCACTGTTGTAGTGTCCGGATATGGCTGGTGCGGACGTGGTTTTGCAAGCAGGGCTAAAGGCATGGGCGCAAACGTTATTATAACAGAAGTAGACCCTCTGCGCGCATTGGAGGCGGTCATGGATGGATTTTCTATTATGCCAATGGAGAAGGCTTCTTACATTGGCGATGCATTTGTAACTTTAACAGGAGATATACATGTTTTAGCAGCCAAGCATTTTAAAAACATGAAGGATGGCGCTATCATTGCAAATTCAGGACATTTTGACGTAGAAATTGATGTGCCGGCTCTTGAAAAAATGAGTAAAAGCAAAAAAAGAGTAAGAGAATTTGTTGATGAATATACAATGCAAAACGGCAGGAGGATATGTCTTCTGGGAGAAGGCCGTTTGATTAATCTAGCATCTGCTGAGGGGCATCCTGCAATGGTAATGGATATGAGTTTTGCCAATCAATCCTTATCAGCTGAGTATATTGCAAAGAATTACAAAAAACTAGAGAACAAGGTATATAAGGTTCCTCAAGATATAGATGAAAAAATTTCCCAACTCAAGCTCAATTCAATGGGTATTAAAATAGACACCTTAACCCCTGAACAAAAAAAATATCTCAGTTCATGGGAAATTGGAACGTAATTCAGTTAATATTATGATTAAGAAAATAATAAAAATTACGACACATGTCAAACAGGCAATGGATGATCGAAAATTCTGGCAGTCACAAACCTCGGAATATAGGTTGAATACTGTTGAAAAGCTGAGAATTGAAGCGGGAAATTTTTTATATGAATATCCAGCAAGACTTCAAAGAACTATTAGAGTTACTCGAAAAACATCAAGTTGAATATATGATTGTCGGCGGATATGCCGTCGCTTTTCATGGTTTTCCGAGATTTACAAAAGATATTGATATATTCTTTTCCAGTTCTTCCAAAAATGTCGGGAAAATCATAGCAGTGCTTATTGAGTTTGGCTTTCCAAAAACTGACCTAGCCCCTGAGTTGTTTCTTAAAGAAGGGAATATTGTTACTTT
>DAOVKY010000042.1 GCA_030631525.1 bacterium | reverse complement strand
TACCCTTCTCTTGACAGAGAAGGGAGAACCAACTTAGCAAGTTCCTCTGCTACTGCGGAAATATCACCTGCTCCCATAAAAAGCATTATATCTCCTTTATCCATAGTATTACTCAGATAACTGAGAATTCTACATTTGTCAGGAATATATACTACATCTTTATAACCATTATTCTTCATAGCATTAAAAATTGTGTCTGTATTAGCCCCTTTTATAGGAGCTTCTCCTGCACTGTCTACATCTGTTAATATGACCTTATCAGCCATTGTCAGAGACACGGCAAAATCTTTGTATAGCTTTTCAGTTCTTGTGTATCTATGAGGCTGAAATACAGCCACAATACGCTTTTCCCCTAAATTCTTGGCTGTTTCCAAAACAGCTTTAATTTCAGTCGGATGATGAGCATAATCATCTATAACCATTATATTTCCGATATGCGCCTTAATCTGAAACCTTCTCTCAACACCCCTAAAACTTTGCAAGGCTTCCTTCATTGCATCAAAGGATAATCCTATTTCCATGCCAAGCGCAATTGCCGAAAGCGCATTAAGAACATTATGTTTTCCCGGAACGCTGAGTGTAAAAGAGCCCAGTAATTCGGCATTTTTATGTACATCAAAACATGTTGAAAACCCTTCGCATATCAGGTTGTCAGCCCATATCTCAGCATTCTTGCTCATTCCATAGGTTGTTATTGGAATTTTGAATTTTTCTTTATGTAGTTTAGAAACCAGTTCTTTTACGTTGTTATTGTCAATGCAGCAAAATATTCTGCCGGATTTATCTGCGCGTTCTGCGAAATTGCGAAATGTGTTTATAATATCTTCAAGATTCTTATAATACTCCAGATGGTCTTCATCAATATTTGTAATAATGCCAAAATATGGATTTAGTTTCAAAAAGGACTTATCGCTTTCATCAGCTTCTGCTACAAACCATGGGCTTGCTCCTAAGCGGGCATTTCCTCCTAAAGAACTAATTTCACCTCCTACAATCACTGTCGGGTCATACCCTGTTTCTATAAGCATATGCGCAATCATTGATGTTACAGTGGTTTTTCCATGACAACCTGTTACGAATATGCTCTTTTTGTTATTTGCTACTTTCCCAAGCAGTTCTGCTCTATGAATTATCGGGATTTTTCTTTTTCTGGCTTCAACAAGTTCCGGATTAGACTTTGAGATAGCTGTGGAATAAACAACTAAATTTTGAGTTGTTATATGCTTAGCATCGTGTCCGATAAAAATGTGGGCACCGTTTAGTTTTAGTTTATTGGTTATTGAAGATTCATTTTTGTCCGAGCCGCTTACCTGATATCCTGATTTAAGCAGGATATAGGCAATCCCGCTCATTCCTATACCGCCGATGCCAACAAAATGAATAGATTTTACGTTTTTTAGCATTTGCAATATTATACTAAACCTGTATTGTTAATTAAACAGGAATTAATTGAAATTATGATGAACAAAAAAATCTTAATCACAGTTGGAATTATAATAATTGCAGTTGTTTCGCTTAATGCCAATGATTGCGAAGCAGAGATTCCTACAATTCCCGCCAAAGTAAAAGTAGAAACAATCTGCACAGATGGAATAGATAACGACGGGGATGGTTTAATTGATAACGAGGATGGAGACTGCTGGTCCAGAGAACCTGTTTTTATAGAGGATTTTGATCCTCTTCCTACCTTTAAAGATCTGGAAGCATTTTTACCGTTCCTCAAGGAATCTGGAATAAAGACGATTGAACTGCAGGGAATATATGAACATTGCACCAGTGAGCATCATAGCTACCGATGGCAGGTACGTGATTATTTTAAATTGGATCCGGAGCGGGGAACACGGGCTGATTTAGAAAGTTTTCTGGCTCAGGCGCACCGGTTGGATATGAAAGTAATTTCATTTATCTCTTTAGAGGATGCTACCCCTCCCAAATTCCTATGGAGAGCATTATTCATTATAGGTTTTATGGGATATGACAAAGACGGAATAGGCGGACATTTCTATCAATATCAGATGAAGCATCCGGAAAAGAAAATTCTTTTAAGAAATCGCAAGGGGAAATTTGCCTGCCATCCGTGTGGTTGGGGTTACGCTGTTGATTGTTCCAGTGAGGATGTGGCGCTTGAGTGGGAAAGAATCTTAAAATACATCTTGATGGAATTGGGTTTTGATGGGGTGCGCGTTGATTCCACTGACAAAAACTATTGTCATAAGCATGAGAAGATATATATAAGATGCAAAGGGCTTTCCTGCATTGATCCTGTAGAAGGAGAATATCCTTCTCTCCCACTTTATCGCAGACTTAAAAAAATATTAAAACCGGACCAAATTTTTATATCCGAAGTACCTTCCACCCATTCTGCTCATGTTAAATGGTTTTGTGAGTTCCCTTACTATGCACCCTATCCTGATATGGATGAGGTGGCGGAGGTAAGCGAGGATTATGGGTTTACTCCTATCCTGCTGCGGATAGTGCTTTCCGGGCAGGGGCCGGCGCAGAAAGAGTTAAAAAAAGTTGTTTTTAAGACAGTTGCCCGCACAGAGGAGAAAATAGGATCAGAAGATTTGGTCAAATGGGTAAACGAGCAGTATGCAGAACATGTATTATATAATCGTGAAAGGTTCCGCTTTTTCCGAAACTGGAATTATCTTAAGATCCCGCTTTTTAAGTTTATCTCAACTGATGGCCGTTACTTTCCCACAGTTACTCTTCTGTCAACCATTCGTGGTGTTCCTAAGGTAAGCTATTACGAACTGTTTAGCCACCCAAAGGAGAAAAATTATTTTCCTAATGCCATAAATACACCTGATCTGCGTCAACTCCACTGGAAAAAAATTCTCAATATACGTAACAGCAACAACGCCCTCAAATACGGCTCAATATCGAACGTCTGGAAATCAGGAGATAACACTTATGCTTACATGAGAGAATACGAAGATGAAAAAGTGATTGTGGTAACAAATTTCATGGACAGAGAGGCAACCTCTTGTCTCAATTTATCTTTTCTTCCAAAGGGAACTGTTTTGTATGATGAGTTAAACGATGAGAGATTTACTGTTGCAGAACCAAATAACTTTCAAATTCATGTTCCAAAGTATGGATCAAGAATATTGGTTATTAATGATACAGAATAAAATCAATTAACCTTTTATCTCTATCCACTTTAACCACTTGCGCCTTTACCTGATCCCCAAGGTGGAATCTTTTCTTTGTCCGTCTTCCTACAAGCGCGAACTGTTTCTCAGAGAACGTATAGTAGTCATTCTTTAGCGCGCTGACATGAACAAGTCCTTCAGCAAGAGTATCATTAAGCTCAACAAATAAGCCATACGGCTGAACACCGGATATTACACCATCAAATATGTCTCCAACTTTATTTTTCATAAATTCAACCTGTTTCAACTTAATTGCTTCTCTTTCTATGTCAACGGCTGTTTTCTCTCTTTCAGAAGCAATACTTGCAATCTCTGTAAGATTATCTATGCGATTTTTGAACTTGTTTTTAAGAATTCTGTGAACAATTAGGTCAGGATATCGTCTGATAGGGGATGTGAAATGAGTATAGCACTTTAATGCAAGACCGAAGTGCCCGACATTCTTGGTGGAATATATTGCTTTTTGCATACATGTTAAAAGAATATGACTAATAAGAGCATGATGCTTTTTCCCGTTTGTTCTATGCAGGAATCCCTGTATATATTTTGGATCTTCAGATTTATTTTGATCAAATCTATAATCCAGCGTTTTTGCAAGCATCGCAAAGTCTTTTATTTTTACATCGTCGGGAGTTTCATGAATACGATAGATCATCGGAACCTTATTTTTAGTAATGTATTCCGCTACGCACTGATTTGCAAGAAGCATGAATTCCTCAATCAAAATATGGCTGGATAATCTCTTCTTCTTTTGAATATCAAGGACTTTCCCATTCCCATCAAGCGATATCTTAACCTCAGGGACATCAAAGTCAATGTATCCTCTATCCAATCTTTTTTTATCTAAAATCCTGCTTAGTTTGTACATGGTTTTTATAGCTGATGATATTTCTGCCCCGTTAGAAATAACGGGATTAGAATGTATTAATTCTTCTGCGGATTCATATGATAACCTTGCCTTGCTTTTGATTAAGCTCTCAAAGATTTCATATTCTGTAATATTGCCATGCGTATCTAGTTTTATCATAACTGTTAAAGCTAATCTGTTTTCGTCAGGCTTTAAACTGCACAGATTTTCAGAAAGCTTGGAAGGCAGCATTGGAATTACTCTATCAGGAAGATATATGCTTGTTCCTCTGGAAAGAGCTTGCTTATCTATATGCTTATTCTTATTCACATAATGGTCAACATCCGCTATATGAACGCCTAGTAAAAAGCCTCCATTCCCGGTTTTCTCAATAGAAACTGCATCATCAAAATCCTTTGCGTCTTCAGGGTCTATTGTAAAACATGTAAGTTCTGTTAGATTGCGGCGCTTTCTAATTTCTTCTTTAGAAATAAACGGATCAATTTTTTCGCATTCTTCTATTACTAGTTTAGGAAAATTTATGCGTATTTTGAATTCCTCTAAAATGCGCTTGATAGGATCAATTATCTTTGGAGTGGTGTATCTATTTCCTCCTGTTTTTGTAATCAATCCTTGCTTGAAAATGTCTTTTACAGTACGGCGAAATTTTGGATATGTGATTCTGTTAATGTTCATTATTCTTGCCAATTCTTTTATTTTTAACGGACGCTTTGATTTTTTAAGACAGGATATTATTTTATTTGTAATAGAACTTCGATATTCGGATTCGGAAATTTTCACTTTATTTCTTCAGTTTGTATTCTCATATCATCCTTTTTATAATATGAATAATTAAAATTATTTATATTATAGCGAAATCTTGTATTTATTGCTATTTTTTTGTAAATGAACTTTTTTCATTTTTTTAATGGCAAACGAGCATAACGTTTCAGAATGTCATTGCGAACGAAGTAAAGCAATCTTGTATGTCGTCCCGAAAGCATTCGGAACTCCCCCGCAATGACAACGCAGGCGTAGTTTGCTATTTACCTTTGACTGCGATAAAGTATAATAACTTTGAGGGAAGAAAATAGGCATTCTAAAAGCACAAGGCAAGAAAAAGTGCAAGGAAGTATGGTTTTTAAGATATCGAATATTTTTCTTAAATGAGATTGAATAAATGCGTAATATATTAAAATTATCTGCGGTTTTGCTTATAATTGCCGCTGTTTCAGGCGCGATTTTGGGTATAGTCTATACTGTTACAAAAGACCCAATTGCAAAACAAGTTAAACTGGAAGAAGAAAAAGCTCTAAAGGACATTTTCCCAAAAGCAACAAGCTTTAGGCTAACCACAGGCAAAGACAGCTATACTTATCATGAAGTTTATATAAAAAGCAAGTTAATAGGATATGCAATAGATGCATCTGGAAAAGGATTTGCCAGCACAATTAAAATTAAGATAGGGCTAAATCTGGACAAAAAAACAATAAAAGATATTAAAATCATTAAACAAGGTGAAACTCCCGGGCTTGGAACAAGAATAAAAGGAAAGAAGTTCACAGACCAATTTATGAACAAAACATTAAAACAAGTTTTACTAAAAAAGGACTCCAGCAAAGGAACTATTGACGCCTTAACCGGAGCTACTATATCCTCACGCACTGTTAGTAAAGCCGTGCAAAGATCTATAACAGAATTTTTAAAGATTGAGAGAAAACAGAAATGAGCCTTAAACAGGATTTTACAAGAGGTATTTTTACAGAGAATCCCACGTTTCGGCTCATTCTAGGCATGTGTCCAACACTTGCTGTTTCAACCTCGCTGGTAAATGCTATAGGCATGGGAGCAGCTACTACCTTTGTGCTTTTAGGATCCAATATACTTGTTTCTCTATTTCGAAAGCTTATACCATCAAATATTCGCATTCCTGCGTTTATTGTGATCATTGCTACTTTTGTAACAATAGTAGAGCTTACAATGCAGGCATACTTCCCTGCATTGAATAAATCTCTTGGGATATTTATTCCATTGATTGTTGTAAACTGTATTATACTTGGCAGAGCAGAGGCTTTTGCGTCCAAAAATCCTGTTTTTCCTTCAATTCTGGATGCATTAGGAATGGGAATAGGATTTACAGGCGCACTTGCGCTTCTTGGAGCTACAAGAGAGATACTGGGAGCAGGAACAATCTGGGGATATTCCCTATCAGGAGCTGGATTTAATCCTGTCCCGAACGCTTTCGGGATAATGATTTTGCCACCGGGAGCATTTATTGCTCTTGGCCTATTTCTTGGATTCTTCAATAGTCTGGCGAAAAAAAGGAAAGTGTAAACAATGCTTTTTGCTAAATTATTTATAATATTCCTTTCCGCAGTTCTGGTAAATAACTATGTATTAAATAGATTTCTTGGCATATGCCCATTCTTAGGCGTCTCTAAAAACAGTTCCGCTGCATTTGGGATGGGAATGGCTGTAATATTCGTTATGACTATTGCATCAATGGCTACATGGTTTATACAGCATTATTTATTAATCCCATTAAATATAACATTCTTACAAACAATTACCTTTATTCTCGTTATTGCAACACTGGTTCAATTTGTGGAAATGGT
>DAOVKY010000120.1 GCA_030631525.1 bacterium | reverse complement strand
GCTGAATCCTTCTAACATCGTTGATCCTCTTTTTTATTACAGCAGATGTTTCAGACTGCGACCTGTCGGATATCTCCTGATAATTGAGAGCAGGGACATCCACATGAATATCAATTCTATCAAGCAGAGGCCCGCTTATTTTGGAAATGTAGTTCTGTATTTGATATGGAGTGCATCTGCACTCTTTTACAGGATGTGTAAAATATCCGCATGGGCATGGATTCATCGCTGCTATAAGTGTAAATCTAGAAGGATATGTATGAGATGCGCTTGCACGGGAAACAGTAACAACCCCATCCTCAAGCGGCTGACGTAGCACTTCAAGAGTATTACGTCTGAACTCAGGAAGCTCATCTAAAAATAATACTCCATAATGAGAAAGGCTTACTTCTCCCGGCCTTACCAGCTGTGTGCCGCCAATTAGAGCTACATCAGAAATTGTATGGTGCGGAGCTCTGAAAGGACGAGTTGCTATAAGCCCCTTTCCCTGAGGAAGAATACCGGCAATAGAGTGAATCTTTGTTGCTTCTAAACTCTCTTCCAAAGTCATATCCGGCATTATAGTGGGTATCCTTCTTGCAAGCATCGTCTTGCCGGCTCCAGGAGGTCCAATCATTAGCATATTATGCCCGCCGCCTATTGCAACCTCTATCGCTCTCTTTACATGCTGCTGCCCTTTAACATCTGAAAAATCAACATCATACACAGAGTTCATTCTAAAAATCTCTTCAATATCCACCTTAAAAGGAAGAATATCTTCTACCTGATTTATGAAATCCACTGTTTGCTGAAGATTCTCCAATGGATATGTATTTATCTTATCTACAACGGCTGCTTCCTGAATATTATCTACCGGCACGCAAAGAGAATGACCGCTGTTTTCCTTAATTGTTAACGCAATCGGCAAGACTCCCTTAGCAGATCTAATATCACCGTCAAGCGAAAGCTCTCCAACAAAACAATGCTTGCTGATAGTTTGATCGCTTATATAGCCGGAACACGCAAGTATTCCTAAAGCAATAGGCAGGTCAAATGCCGAGCCTTCTTTTTTGAGCTCCGCCGGTGCCAAATTAATTGTTATTCTCTTTTGAGGGAAAACAAATCCTGAATTCTTTATCGCAGCTTTAACCCTGTCACGGCTCTCTTTTACCGCATTATCAGGAAGTCCGACAATCGTAAGCGACGGCAAGCCGTTAGCCACATCAGTTTCAACCTCTATTATTTTGCCGCCAATTCCAACAACTGCGCAGCCATAAACTTTTGAAAACATATTCCCGCCATATAAATTACCGTTATTCTATTATTATGGGGTCTGACAATCAAGAGCTATTCTTTACCTGTCGCAATATAAGGACGAATCTTTTCAAGTTTCTTTATGAAAATTCATCCAACAATTCGTAACGCAAAATACGGAATAATATTAAAAACAAATATAGCTATTTTAAAGAAAGCTATGCCAGCATAATGAATTGTATTGAACGTTTCTATAGGAATTTTGAACCACTTGCTATGCATGCGATAAACCCAATCATGAGCAAATATCAGGAATAAAAACCACCACAGCAATAATCCTATATTAATTACAGCGCACCATCCTAATACTCCACACAATATATCAACTGTCATTTGCCACCTCCTTTTTTTGTAAATATTTTAACCCACAGCTAGGCTGTCTGGTTAAGCGATTTATTAGATTTTAGATTTTTTGTTGTCTAATAATAAATTGTCCCAAAAGAGGTACTGCAAAAGAATATTTTCCAAATCTATTTTTGTAGATAAGCCCCACTGTGCTAAGAGAACTTAACATTTGGTTTACATGGCTGGGACTAAATGGCTTTTCCATGTTCTTTTTAGAAAGCTCAACAATATCCTGCACAGAAAATTCTTCTCCAGAATTCTCAAGTTGAGCAATGATAACAAGAAGCTCTCTTTGACGATCGGTTGCTCTAGCCCACCTTCCGGCAAAAAAATCAGTATCCAATTTTCTTGTAATTTCGGTTAATGGAACCGATGCATTTTCTCCAGCCACAAGCTTGGGTAAAAATGCATCATACGCTTCCTTGCAAATAAATTGGATAAAATAAGGATATCCTCCAGAATGTTTGACAATCAAGTCAACGGAATCTTTGGTAAACATAACAGGGGACATAGTTTGCCTATCTGTAACAGGTTTAAGAATTGCTTCACGGCTATATTCTTTATTTAAACGCTCAAGGAAAATCACCCTAAACATACGCTCTGCAAATGTTCGAGATTCTACTAATTTCGGGAAAAGCGTAGGCAGCCCTGTAAGAAGTAACATGAATGGAATATCCTTCTTTTGGATCGATTGAAAAGTATCAAGCAAAATACCTAACGGATATTGTTCTTTTGCCGCTTGGTCAGATAAATTTTGCGCTTCGTCATACGCAAAAATCAATCCTTTAATGTTTTGTGATTGTAGACACCTCCACACAAATTCCAGTACATATTTTAATTTATCCATAACTAAACCCGGAGTGCTCTTATATAGATGAAGGAGAAAATCAAAACCAAGCTTTTTTTTAATAACTTCTTCAGTATTGATGAATCCTATTTTTGATATTCTCTCATGAGAGACAAGAACATTTGATGTTACAACTGATAAATCTGTCAATAATCTTATCGCAAGGTTTTCTTCGCTTACACTTGCGGATTCTGACAAATCAGTTCCTACCCATAGCCAGCTATTATTCATTGCTAAAGGTTTAAAGGTATCAAGTAAAACAGTTTTACCAACTCCACGCAAACCTGTTAAGACCATATTTTCCAGAATAGTTGTTTGTGCAACAAGCTTTAAATATTCATTAGTTTCATGGTGCCTACCTGCCAAATAAGGCGGCATATGCCCAGCCCCAGGTCTATATGGATTGAGAAAAACAGCTTTTTCTGAATTCATAACCTCTCCTTAAAAATTAGTTCCTATTATAGAAATAGCTAAATTTAGTAACTGTTATAAAATTATATTATTGGATAAATTTTGTCAAGAGTAAATATTGCTAAATAATTTTCTTATGCCTCTTTGAGTTCCGAGAGAAGTTCATGGATAAGTTCTTCAACAGTAGTAATTTTATCAACACGATACGCATTCTGCCCGCAGAAAATAAGGCCGTTGTCCACATCACCAAAATAGGAATTTATTAGAGCCAGGGCAATGCAATATTTCGCTTTATCGACCTTGCAGGCAGTGAGACATCTATAGGGACATTTTATCTTCAGCTTTCCTTTAATTTCAAGGTCCTTTAAAAAACGATTATTTATCGCCCGTCCAGGCATACCAACAGGACTTTTAATAATAACGATGTCCTTTTCTTTGGCATCCAGATAAGCTTGCTTGAATTGCTGAGACACATCGCATTCTTTGGTACAGACAAAACGGGTTCCCATCTGAACACCTGAAGCGCCAAGGGAAAACATTCGCGCAATATCTTTTCCGTTATAAATACCACCTGCGGTGATAACAGGAATCTTTTTCCCGTATTTATCTTCATAGGGTTTAATAGTTTCCAGAACTTCAGGCAGAAGTTTTTCCAGGGAGTAGTCCTCCGGATGTTTCAGTTGTTCTGCTGAAAAACCGAGATGTCCCCCGGCCAGCGGCCCTTCCATGATCAGTGCATCAGTGGTCATTTCATACCGTTTGTCCCATGTTCGCAGAATAAATTCTGCAACTCTGGCAGAACTGATGATGGGTACAAGATTTACACTTGGATCCTCAACCAAAGCCGGAAGTTTCGTGGGCAACCCAGCGCCGAATACAATTATCTTGATGCCTTCCAGTACTGCGGTTTTAACCAGATCATTTACATTGCTGAGCACACCCATGAAGTTTACTGCGAGATGACCATCTGTCATACTCCTGGCTTTGCGGATCT
>DAOVKY010000193.1 GCA_030631525.1 bacterium | reverse complement strand
CGGTCAATACGATGAAGAATGGATTTATGAAGAAGATATAGGTTGGAAGAAAATACAAAGACGTCATTGCGAGGAGCGTTAGCGACGAAGCAATCTAAAAACGAGATTGCTTCACTTCGTTCGCAATGACAAGAGAATGAGATCGTAATGACAGGAAAATAAGTTTGATTGTAATGACCGGTATCGGATAGAAAGGATATATTTTGGCAAAGAATTGCTATGTGTACATAATGACAAATAAAAATAATGCGGTTCTTTACACAGGTGTTACCAGTGATTTAAAGAAACGTATATATCAGCATAAGGCTAGGCTGGTAGATGGCTTTACTAAAAAATACAATGTTGACAAGCTGATATATTTTGAAGTTTTTGAAGATATGTATAATGCTATTTCGCGAGAAAAACAAATTAAGGGTGGGTCGCGACAGAAAAAGATTGATTTGATTAACAGTATGAATAAAGAATGGAAAGATTTGTATGATGAATTATGAGATTGCCACGCCTTCGGCTCGCAATGACAGGGAAAAATTCTTAAAATGAAACAAGATATCCTGGTTATAAAAAATGTTAAAAAACATTTCTCGCGAAAAACAAGTTTTTGGGCAAGAGATTCTTATGCAGTAAAAGCTGTTGATGGCGTGAGTTTTTATATTGGGCGAGGAGAAATACTTGGACTTGTTGGAGAAAGCGGGTGTGGTAAAAGCACTGTTGGTAAGCTGATAACGGGCCTTATTCCACCTGATAAAGGAACCATAGATTATCTTGGAGATAAAAGCATTAATCCACAGTTGATATTTCAGGATCCTGTAAACTCTCTAAACCCTAGAATGAACATAAACCAAACACTTCGCGAGCCATTGTTAATAAACAGATCTTTAAATAAAAAAAGTATATTGTCTGAGATTAGAAGACTTATAAAGATGGTTGGATTAGATAGAAAAATATTGAATAAATATCCACATCAACTAAGCGGAGGACAAAAACAACGTGTCGGCATAGCCAGGGCATTAGCAGTAAACTCTGAACTTATAATCGCTGATGAGCCAACTTCTTCTCTGGATGTCTCAATACAGGCGCAAATACTAAATCTGCTAAGTCATTTGCAGTCTGATTTTAGCCTTTCTATGCTCTTTATTTCACATGACTTAAACCTGATTAAGTATATAAGCCATCGTGTGTGCGTAATGTATCTTGGTAAAATAGTGGAACAAGGCCCGTGTGATGAAATATTCAAAAGGCCGCTGCATCCTTATACAAATGCTTTGCTTCGGACAGTACCTGTAGGGGAAATTACCTGTTCATCACTCCCCTCTTCGGGATGCAGCTTTTATCCAAGATGCAAAATTGCTAAAAACAAATGCCAAAAACAAGTTCCCAAATTAAAACAAATAGGCAAAGAGCACTACCTCGCCTGTCATGTAATGTATGAAATTTTCTCATCAAGAGGCACTGCCTCAAGAGGCGCTGAATACGCCGGAAAGGTTCAAAATGTTAGAAAATAGATTAATTAAACAGGCAAACCTGATTAAGAAAATAAAAAACGGGGATATACCAAAGTTGTTTTTGATTTCTGGCGAAGAAGGATACCTTGTAGAAGATACTGCTAAGAAAATTATCAACATACTCTTACCCGGAGAGCAGAAAGAGTCCGGACTGGAGATAATATATGCTAGGGATACAGATATAAAGAACATTATCTCTGCAATAAAGACTCCTTCTTTATTTGCGCTTAAACGAGTTGTATGGATCAAAGACTGCGAAAATCTGCTCGAAAAAAAGTCCGAAGGATTTGATGAAGTTGCAGAGCACAGCATACCTGATAATACATATGTGATTTTAACTGCTGAAAAAGCAGGCGAAAAAATTGGAGAAGTAATTGAATTCTCCTCTTTCAAGGAAAACAAAAAATCAGACAAAAACCAGGTATATGAGTTTGCACAGCTAAAACTAAAGAAGAGCGGCAAGCAGCTCTCTCCACCTGCCTTTGAATATCTTCTGTCTTTCACCGGAGTAAATCTCAGGCAGATAATAAATGAACTTGATAAATTGGAGCTTTACTGCAAAGACAAGGATAATATTACAGAGGATGACATAAATATACTTGTTCCTAAATCAGTAGAATACGCGCCGTTTGCTATGTCTGATGCAGTTGCAGAGAAGAACCTTCCAAAAGCAATGAAATTGCTTGAGGAATTCTTTCGCGCTAAAAACACCGGCTATAGTCTTGTGCCTATGCTGACAAAAAGGATCAGGCTGTTATTGCAGATCAAGATACTTATTGAAAAAGGAGATATTCCTCAGGATATAGTCAGAAAAGGATACTATGATCAGAAAACATATAGTTCCGCTTCCAAAAAGCTCTCAGGACAGCATCCTTATCTTATATTCAAAATAGCCCAGCAAAGCATAAAATTTCAAAAAGAAGAGCTAATAGCAGATATTAAGAGATTGTTTGAAACAGAGGTTAGCATAAAACCACGAAAAGTTCCTCAACAACTAGCTTTAGAACTACTCATTGCTAAAATTTGTAAAAGGCTTTAGGAAAAATATTGTAGGGACAGGGCTTGCCCCTGTCCGATACAAGAACAATTAATTATCGGGAGGGGGCAAGCCCCTCCCCTACAGCTCTTTTCTTGACATGAGATTTTTTTTATGATAAAAATCAGACACAAAAATCAAGGAGACAGAAAT
>DAOVKY010000034.1 GCA_030631525.1 bacterium | reverse complement strand
TTTTTCAACAGTTTTTCTTCCATTTAGAGCTATTTGTTCCTTAAGTTGGTTGTTCTCAATTAAAACCCTAAGTTTAGTTTCCCATTCGTCAGGGGTTCTTGCCAGAAGTCCATCTTTTCCGTCTTTTATAAAATACTTATTTTCACCTATATTACTGCATACAGAAGCAATGCCTGTGGACATATACTCCAGGGCTTTAAGTCCGCATTTCCCCTTATTCCATTCATTATCCAGTAGAGGATACACTCCTACATCAAATGTTATCAATTCCAGGGGTATCTCATCAGGTTCCATCCAATCGATCATCTCAACTTTTAAATGTTCACATTCTCCGTAAGCTTCCTTTAGTTTAGGGCAATCTTTGGTGCCTATTATCTCAAACATTATATTATGGGTTCTTGCAAGAGATATTAACGGCTTCTTCAGCATTATGAGGTCATCCTGATATGTCTTCCCATCCCCAACCCATCCTATTTTAAATTCAGCTTTTTTCTCCAGGTATGCAGGCTTAAATTTATCTGTATCAATAGCTGTTGACACAATATAAACATTATCATTGTATTTTTTGGCATACTCAGCCAGAAAGTGGCTCCCAACAATAATAACATCTGAAATCTTTAACATGCGGTTTGTGCGCTTCTTACGCCTTAAGAATATTGCATCATCAAAATCAAAGACTACATTTATATTAAATAGTTTTTTATATACCCATAGAAATCTTATAAAGTCTGACTGATAGACAGTCCTTTGTGCGTAAATAATAGCATCCTTGCGATTTTGATTCAATTCTCTTATGGTCTTCATTGCTTCTCTGTATCGTTCAATACATATGTTTTTTTTGAGTATTAAACGTGGAGACATTATAGAAGTAGAAAATCCATACTTTTTCAATTCTTTAGCGAAGAGAAAACATCTGTATCTTGTGCTTGGTATGTTGTAATTGCCCTTTGGGAAGAATACAATTCTATTAGGATTATTTTTCATCGCTCTCTGCACCTATTGATATAGCTATGTACAACCAAAACATAAGCCCTATTCTATCTTCGTAAAAGTATCCGGAAATACTGCAAACCAGAAATCCAATAATTGTCAGAAAAATTGTGAATAATATGTCTTTTTTAAAATAGTCTTTTGTATGTATGTATGATTTGTAAGCATACTCTATATACCTTGCTAAAAGATACATAAAAACTACAAGCCCAATTATTCCGGTCTCTATAGGAATCTGTAAATAGAGATTGTGCGCGTCCGACTGCTGGAAATTACCATGAGGATCGGTAATGTAGAATTTGTATTCCGGATGCAGATACATTTTTCTAAAAATATTTGGCCCGTATCCCACACCTAATATAGGGCGTTTTTTTATAATTTGAAAACTATTATTCCATAATGTTAGGCGTCCGGATAAAGCTCGGTTAATGCCTTCTTTAACCTCAAATGTAAACTTCACTCTTTCAGTAACCGGTCCGCAAAAAATGACTAAAAGCAGTAATGCTGCTAAAAAAGCTATTAACATCTTTTTGCTTTTTCTAAACAGTAATATCAAAAGAACACCAAATAGTATTAACCATGGCCCGCGAGTGAAAGTCAGCACTAATAATATACCTGTTAAAAAAGCAGACAAAATCAGAACCAGTTTTATGTATTTGTTTTTAGTATGGAAAAACACTGTTAGAATTAAGGGGATAACAAGTATACAGTACATTGCTGAACGGCTATAGCTGCCAAATGCGCCTGTAGCTCTTCCATACTCTGTTAACGTGTTATTAAAATAGCCGCATATGCCGTATATAGAAAAAACACATGCTGAAATACCTAATACATATACTATTTTCAGCATCTGTTTATTGGTTTTTATATTATTTATTACAATAAAAAATAGAATAATTTGTTTCAAAAACTGTGACCTGAATTCATAAAAGCTATATGCAGGAGCTATGGAACTGATGGAGGCTAACACAACAGTAATTCCCCAGTACATAATAGGAAAATTCAGAGGTGTTTTTGCAAAATGCGCATCAGGAACATATTTCAGCTTTACTATCCATGCAATGAGAGGAATAAGCAGTGCCGCTGTTTCAATAGATGCTGTATGTTTAAATGGCAGAATAAAAACCAGAAGAAGTATGCCATACTCAATAATTCTGTCACAGATATTAGGCACAGAGGGTTTCATATTTTTAAAAGCTTTACACATGCTTCAAAAACCTCATCCACAGATATATTTTTCATGCAATCAATTTTATCACATTCTCTCTTCCAGCATGAGGCGCATGGTATATCTTTCTGAATAATAATATTCTTTGTTCCATACGGGCCATTCCTTTTAGGGTCTGACGGGCCGTACAGTCCGACAACAGGAACTTCTAATGCAGCTGCAAGGTGGGTAGGGCCTGTATCAGAACCAACAAAAAGATCACAGCTCTTAATTATTGCCCCGAGTTGTGTTATAGTGGATTGAGGCATTATTGTAATTCTGTTGTTCTCGTTGCTTTTAATGTTTTCTATTAAGTCTTTTTCTTGAGGTCCCCATGACATAATTACTTTTGCATTAGCATTGCTATATTTCATTAATTTATCTGCAAGGCGAATAAATTTTTCAGAGAACCAGCGCTTTGTTGGCCATCCAGCACCAGGGTTTAGCATAATAATTTTATCTCTCTTAGGAACAAGTTTCCTTAATGTAAAAAATTCATTCGCAAATCTTAAATCCTGCGTGGATATAGGGATTTTAAAGTCATAAGTAAACTCAGATATACCCAGCGGTTCAAGCAGGCTCAGGTTTTTATCCACTACATGAACAGCTTTTTGAGGCGGAGTTACTTTATGATTGTAGAATATATGACTCAATTCGCGGCTGTTAATCTTGCTGAAACCAATCCTATTGCTTGCTTTGCTGAAAAAAGTCAAGATTCCACTCCTGAATAATCCCTGAAGGTCAAGCGCAACATCAAACTTCTTTTTGCGCAGTGTGTTGATTAATTGCAAGAAATTATTGTTATCAAATGGAATAACATCCGTTAGATCAGGATTGCCTGCTAATAAATCAGAGAACTTGTTTTTAACGATCCAGGTGATTTCTTCTTCAGGATAGTGTTTTCGCAATGTTGCAAGTACAGGCAGAGCATGAATAATATCACCCATTGAGGATGGTTTGATGATTAAAATTTTATGAGGATGTATAGATATCACAGTTGATTATGACTTAATAGCTTTTTCTATTTCTTCAATAAATTGTTCCGCATGTTCAAGTTGAATTCCGGCTTCTTTTTTGGAAACTATAACAAAATCTCCATAATCACTTTCTTCTCTGATATTTTTGGCTTCAGCCAATAGTTTTCCGTATTCCTTCCCAACTATTCCCGTCTTTACAAAATGCAAGTTAAAAAGAGATATTACCCCTGAATGTTTTGCGCTGTCTAAACTTTTTGTAGCTAATAATGCTCTTGATGAGGTAAACATTGCATAATAAGACCTTGAAACAGAATCCTTATAGCTTCCATTTTCAAAGAGTATTTTTGATGCATTTAACTTTTCCTTACTATCATTTAACCGATAAACAGCAAGCTCTCTTTTATTCTTCATAACATTACCCCTTCTTTGCTGATTGTCTCAACAAACGTTGATTGCAATTCTTTATTTCTTTGATACTCAAACTCCGAATATATAACAGGAGAAACCTTAAATTTATAATATGGATCTATATCAAAAAGAATATCAAATATCATATCACGTACTTCAGGGTTTTTCTTTTTGACCACTAATAAAATATCTATATCGGAATCAGAAGAGAAATCGCCCCTAACCTTAGACCCAAATAACTCTAAAAAAACTATATTATCATCAAGAGATTTTTTTATTTCTTTAACAAACTCTCTTACGACTTTTTCTTCCTGTTTATTAAGAGACATCTATTCCCTTTCGTCATTGCGAACGAAGTGAAGCAATCTCGTCCGTTTTGAATTCTTTCAACGCTTTTTGTTCTAGTTTTTTTGCTTCCCATCCCATCCTACAAATCCAATTCTTCTTTTAGGTTTCTCTGGCGCTGGTGGTGGTTCTAATAACTGCTTTATAGCTTCAAAGACTGTTTGAAATTGTTGATCGTATTTGCTTTCCATATTTTCAATTTTTCGCTGTAAATCTTTATGAGTTGTAAGGAGCTCTCTAATCTTAGTAAACGTTCTCATAATTTGAATATTTACCATAATTGCTCGCTCACTATTTAACACAGTTGAAAGCATTGCGACACCTTGCTCTGTGAAAACCATGGGCAACTTTCTTGTTCCACCCCAACTTGATGTCGCAAAATGCGACTTCAAGTTTTCAAACTCCTTTTTTGTCAATTGAAGCATAAAGTCTTCGGGAAAACGTTCTCTGTTTCTCTTTACCTGTTCATTAAGTCTTTTAGTGGGCACTTCATAAAGCAAGGCTAAATCTCTATCCAACATTACTTTTTTGCCTCTAATTAAGAATATCTTTTTTTCAACTCTCTCTTGTAAAACTAAAGCCGAATTTACAACCACTTTCTTATTCTTCATATTATTCTTTCAACACTTTTTGTTCGGGTTTTGTGATGTTACATAGCTTTTTCTAACTGCTCTTTCTGTCATTGCGAACGAAGTGAAGCAATCTCGTTCGTACCTACCTTAGCCACGGATATGTTAGTTCTTCCATTATATCCCAGACACTACTAAAATCCCAATTAGTAAATGTAGCCTGTTGTTTCATTTGGACTGTTGTTTTTCCTGTGCCTCCCGCACTTGTAGCTTGTCCTGATGTATCTGTGTCCCAGAAATCATCGTTGTATGTGCCATTATAATTCCGCCCAATTAATCCACCTGTGTAATAATTACCACTTACTGCACCTGTAGAATAGCAGTTAGTTATTGTGCCATTATAATTCCGCCCAATTAATCCACCTGTGGTATCATCACCACTTACTGCACTTGTAGCATAACAATTAGTTATCGTGCCACCATAATTCTGCCCAATTAATCCACCTGTGTAATCATTGCCCGTTACTGCACCTGTAGAATAGCAGTTAGTTATTGTGCCATTATAATTCCGCCCAATTAATCCACCTACGCTATTATCACCACTTACTGCACCTGTAGAATAGCAGTTAGTTATTGTGCCATTATTCCACCCAATTAATCCACCTACGTTCAAATAATCACTACTTACTGCACCTGTAGCATAACAATTAGTTATCGTGCCATTATTCTGCCCAATTAATCCACCTGTGTAATCATTGCCTGTTACGCTACTATCTATTAAGCCAACATTTTTAACAGTTCCTGAGATACATCTAAATAAACTTACATAACTAGTAGAAGGTCTATTTATTTTTAATCCAGTTACTGTATGCCCATTACCATCGAAAGTTCCTGTGAATATTCCAATAGGCTCAAATCCAGCACCGTCATTATAACAAGCGCCAGCAGGGTCTTGCGTGCAATAAGTGCAGTTAATATCATTAGCAAGATAATAATCGCCTGAAAGATTATATTTCATTGCTTGTAATTCTATGCAGTTATGTATTGCTATTGCACCTGCGTCTATTCTCACCTTAACTGTCTTTACCTGCGATTTTAATCCTGCCGGGTTTTTTACAAAAATCTTTATCTCATATACTCCCGGCGCAGGAGCAGTGTTCTTATCCTTTGCAAATAATACCTCATATCTAAATCCTGCTGGAGCAGGTTCTTCTCCTGCATATGGTTTAAGCAAACTAGTCTCCGAGGTATTCTCCCATACAACCGTTGTCTCTCCTTCCTTATATACTTTGATATCTACTTTTGTTGTTGCTGGAAGATATTCGTTGTCAACTTTGCCCTCAATATACGCTCTGCCATATTTGTCCAAATCCAGTAGAAAAGGCTGCGAGTCTTCGCCAATTCTGTGTTCTGTCCAGTCGATATCTTTATTGTCCCAGTTTCCACCTTCATCTTCAGGAAGTTCCGAAAGGTTGTTATCCCTTATAGATTCTAAAACTCGGATTAAATCAAGTTCCGGCTTTTCTTTATCTACCCATTTTAAAATCTGGTTATATGTCTTACTGCTTTTCGGAGCGTTGGAATGAGATGCCGTAACAACGCACGTATCATAAAAATTCCATGTAGTATGCCCATTCTTATCTATTGCCTGCTGAGTTCTTACTGATACCACTCCGTCTCCTCCATAATAACTGCCAAATAACAGAAAATTCTTTGACGAACCTATTTGCCCGACTACACAACGGGATTTGCTTCCGCTTCCAGTTCCCATGTTCATTAAGTTGGTTATAAATTCTCCGTCAGGATCCATATCATTTGCCGCATCTCCATGAATATCTATATCCCCAATCTTCACAGCAGATTGATTTATTACTTCTGTAACCACTGCAAAAAGAAATCCGCCCCATCCTCCGAATATCAAACTCCCAACCTGAGCCACCTCTATCCCATTAGCTACACTTGCCAGCTTTGCTCCGCAGTGAGGTGTATCTATTGAAACATACTTATCAGTATTGCCGTCTCCACCCAATGCCTGCATATAATATCTTCCTGCTAGACCACCCATGCTGTGGCAAATGAGAATTAGTTTATCGGTTTCGTCATATCTCTGAAGTATATTGATAACAGCGTCATTGACCTTATCTGACCACCCTGGATTGCCATTCGGATATGTGTCTACTGAGCCATTCTTGTCTTGAAAACTTATTATTTCCAAGTATGCTTTGGATCCTGCATTATCGCCTAATCCAATACAAGGTATATTGGCGGAATAATAGCTACTGTAATCTTCCTCCAGTTTGTCTCTTATTGGATGCCATGTTGCTGGACTTCCCGGACCAAAACCATGAAGAAATAAGATGGGGGTTGGACGATAGACGTTTGGCTTTTCCCAAGCCTTATCTTCAACAATTAACTCCCCTCCAAAACATAAAAAGCTACTGAATAGAAAAATAATTGCTAATAGAGCTAAAATTGTCTTATTCTTGTTGCGCATTTTCATTCCCCCTAATATTTTATTGATTTATTTGTAGTTAAAATTTTTAATTCTTTGCTGTTAATATCAAAAATACCTATGCTTCCTTTTTTCATTGGTTTGCCAAGAAGTTTCTTTCCATCAGGAGACCATTTTTCGTGGCGTATACCCGTCTTTAAATAAATACTTTTACCATTGACTTTC
>DAOVKY010000170.1 GCA_030631525.1 bacterium | reverse complement strand
GATGAATTAAAAAAGATAGTGGATTTGATGTTAAGCGATATATATTCCCATCTCGAATCAGATAAAATAAAATTGCATATTACTTCTCAGGTAAAGGATTTTCTTATTGAAAAGGGCTATGAACCTGTTTATGGAGCAAGACCTCTCCGCAGAGCCATACAGCGTTATATTGAAGACCCTCTCTCTGAGGAAATGTTAAGAAGCAAAATTCCCAAAGGCTCCACAATAGATGTTGTTCAAAAAGGGGATAAACTAGATTTTAGTATAAAAAAACAAAAAAATGCTGGAAATACGAAATGAAACCTGAGAATTCATTAGAGAAAAAATAACATAGAAAGGATAAATATTATGAACAAAAAATTTAATGTTCTTGTCTCTATGCTGTACCCAGAATTGGAACTTTTGAAAAAAATTCTTGAAGATATAGCATGTATAGAAGAAAAAGCGCTCAGTCAAAAAGAGCTGGAAGAAGAGATAAAAAATGGCGACTATGACGTTCTTATATGCTGGGAATTTTCACAGAAGATAACACGCAAGATGATACTCTCTGTCAATCAGAGACTTAAGATTATTGCAACTATGAGTGTTGGCTATGATCACATTGACGTTGACGCTGCTCGGGAAAGAGGAATAAAGGTAATTAATGCCGGCTCCAAAAATATCTGCGCCAGTACGTATAGCGTTGCAGAATTTGCATTCTGGTTTATGCTCATGCTTATCAGGAAAACCCGTTATGTTTTTGATGCTGTTGAAAAAGACTCGCCTGCATGGTCAGAACTGTCGCAGGGAAGAGGCGCTATGGGTAGCGAATTGTTTAATAAGACACTTGGTATAATAGGAGTTGGAAGAATAGGTTCTCATGTAGGAAGAATAGGAAAGGGATTCTGTATGGATGTGCTAGGTTATGACCCTTATGTGGATTCAGAGATAGCGTTGCAAAAGGGCGTAAGGCTTGTGAATAAACTTGAGGAGCTTCTCTCAAGAGCAGATGTTATATCCATAAACTGTTGTCTTACTCATGAAACGAATATGATGCTCGGGAAACAAGAGGTATCACTGATGAAAGACGGGGTCTATATTGTAAATCCCACCAGAGGCGAAATAGTTGATGAATACGTTATACTTGAAGCTCTGCGAAAAGGGGAAATAGCAGGCTATGCAGCAGATGCATTAACAGGAGAACCTCCGACAGAGAAAACATCGCCTTTACTGGCAGCGTATAGGAATAAGGAAGATCTGAATCTTATCATTACCCCGCACATTGCATGGACATGTAAAGAAGGAGTGGCAAAGAGATATCCCCTAATAATCGGTAATAGAATTAAAGCTGCTTTAATTGGAAAGGAGCTTGAAGAGTGGGAGTTGTTGAAAGAAGAGGAGGTAATTTGATATGAACTCGAGAGAAAGAATTTTAATGGCCTTGAATAATGAGCAACCTGATAGGGTGCCCATTTTTGAACTTTTGATAGATGAGTCAAGTGTTGTAAAATTAGCCAAGTTGTTGATACCAGAACCAATAGAAGTGAAAGCTGAAAAAACTAGGTTTGGAGAAGAAAGTTTCAAAATTCTAGATCTTTATTGTTCTGTAATAAACGAATTAGAACTAGATTCCACGACTACTAACTTTTCAGTAGGACTGGAAACCATTAGTAAGGATCGTGGTCGGGATAAATTCGGCACAGTTTATTATCTTTCTCCACATGGTGAGCCTCTCCCTGTAGAAGGGCCAATAAAGGAGCTTTCTGATATTAAGGGGTTCGATATGGTATCCAAGCTTAAGGAGAATGATTTTGCTGGAGTTCAATATGTAATTAATAAAATAGGAAGAGACAAAGCTCATTTTATAAATATACTTGATCCATTTAAATTGAGTTGGCGCCTGCGGGGAGGTATGCAGAACTTGCTGATGGATTATATGCTGAATCCTCAACTGGTTCATGCTCTGGCTCGTATCAGCACTGATTTTGACTTGGCTGCAATTGAGATAGCTAACAAAATAGGGATTGATGTTATTACTGTGCCTGGTGACCTGGCAGGCGAAGAGACTGTCTTAATGTCTCCCGAGCATTATCGGGAATATGTTAAACCCTATCATAGGGAAATAGTAAAATATGCTCATGAAAAAGGCATGAAAGTAGTAAAGCACTCTGATGGAAACATATGGCCAATCCTCGACGATTTTATAGAGGTTGGATTTGATGGTATACATCCTATTCAGCCTCAATGTATGGATATTGAAGAAGTTAAGAAATATTTGGCTGGAAAAGCTTGTATTTTGGGGAATATTGATTGTCGTAACTTACTTCCTTTTGGCACAGAGGAAGAAGTAGAAAAAACTGTCAAGGAGACAATTGAAAAAGCAGCTCCTGGAGGCGGTTATATTATCAGCTCATCCAATTCTATTCATCCAAGTTGCAAGCCAGAGAACTATATCGCAATGATTAATGCAACTCATAAGTACGGAGTGTATAACGATGGATAAAATTCTCATAGCTTCGGATTCTTTTAAAGGGGCTGCTTCAGCTCTGGAGGTATGTAATGCTATTGAAAACGGGATTAAACAGGTATGTCCAAAAGTAGAGACCATAAAAATCCCAATGGCAGACGGAGGAGAGGGCACTGTTGAGAGTCTCATAGCAGCTACAAAAGGCAGATTAATCATTAAAACTGTAACAAATCCTCTTGGAGGAAAGGTTAAAGCCAAATTCGGGATTCTTGGAGATAATAAAACTGCTGTTATTGAAATGGCTGAAGCATCTGGCCTGCAACTTGTGCCACCTGAAAAAAGAGATCCACTAAAGACAACCACATACGGAACCGGTGAATTAATAAAATACGCCATGGAAAAAGGCGCTAAGAGATTCATAATAGGCATTGGCGGCAGTGCGACTGTTGATGGTGGAGCAGGCATGGCACAGGCATTAGGAGCGAAACTAGTTGACAAGAGAGGCGAAGAAATAGGATTTGGTGGGGGCTGCTTATTAAACTTATTTAAAATAGACATTAGCTTTATGGACAAACGCATTAAAGCCTGTGATTTTGAAGTTGCATGCGATG
>DAOVKY010000054.1 GCA_030631525.1 bacterium | reverse complement strand
CAGGCTGAAAGCCCGTCCAAGTCCCATTCCTCAGGATGAATGTCTTTTGGGGTATAAATAGAAAGTCTTTTCTCTACAATTTCATTTATCATATCAGATACATAATCTTCTAACTTTTCTCCTTCCAGCACCATATCTCTTTGCTGGTAAATTACCTCTCTTTGTTTATTCATTACATCGTCATACTTGAGCAGGTCTTTACGTATATCAAAATTGCGGCCTTCAACTCTCTTTTGCGCATTCTCTATTGCTCTTGTTACCATTCTGTGTTCTATTGGCTGCCCGTCAGGCATGCCCATTCTCTCCATAAGCCCCTTAATCCTGTCAGAACCAAAAATTCGCATAAGGTCATCATCAAAAGACAGATAAAATCTTGAAGAGCCAGGATCTCCCTGTCTGCCTGCCCGTCCCCGAAGCTGGTTATCTATACGTCTTGCCTCATGACGCTCTGTGCCTAATATATGCAACCCACCGCGATCCGCTATACCGTCTCCCAAAACAATATCAGTTCCTCTGCCAGCCATATTCGTCGCTATTGTCACAGATTTTTCATGACCTGCTCTCTCTACTATCTTTGCTTCTTTTTCATGATATTTAGCATTTAAAACCTCATGAGGAATCCCTTCTTTCTTAAGCATCTGGTCCAGAACTTCTGACTTTTCTATGGATATTGTACCTACAAGCACAGGCCTTCCTATCTTATAAAGCTCTTTAATCTCCTCTACTATAGCCTTGAATTTTTCCTTCTCGGTCTTATAAATAACATCCGGATAATTAGTCCTCTTAAGGACTTTGTTTGGAGGTATTACAACTACCTCTAAATTATAGATCTTGTGAAATTCAACAGCCTCAGTCTCTGCTGTTCCAGTCATTCCAGCCAGTTTTTTATACATTCTGAAATAATTTTGGAATGTTACTGTTGCAAGTGTCTGGCTCTCCTGTTCTATCCTTACTCCCTCTTTTGCCTCAAGCGCCTGATGCAAGCCGTCCGAATAACGCCTTCCCGGCATAATTCTGCCAGTGAACTCGTCTACAATAATTACCTGGCCATTTTTTACCATATAGTCCTTATCTCGCTGGAAATTGCAGTGCGCCTTAAGCATTTGGTTAGCATGATGCCTATATTCCATGGTCTCAAGACTGTGAAGGTCTTTTAAACCCAGTAGTTTGGCTACTTTTATTTCTCCTCCCTCTTCTTCAGTAGTAAGATGGGTAGTATTGGCTTTTTCATCTATTACATAGTCCCCTGTTTCCTGATTGGTTTCCTCATTGCATGTTCCTTCTTTAAGCCGGGAAAAAATTCGTTCCAGTTTATAGTATTTATCCGTTGATTCCTCAGTTGGCCCGGAGATAATTAACGGTGTGCGAGCTTCATCTATTAAAATGCTGTCTACTTCATCAACAACAGCATAATTAAGTCCCCTTTGCGCTTTATCCTCTTTTCTTGCAGCCATATTATCTCTTAAATAATCAAACCCGAATTCATTATTTGTTCCATAAGTAATATCCGCTCCATAGGCAATTTGCCTTTCCTGAGGATTCATATCGTGCTGAATAAAACCTACAGACAATCCCAGAAATTTATATACCTCTCCCATCCAGGCTGCATCTCTTTTTGCCAGAAAGTCATTCACTGTTACTATATGGACTCCCTTACCGGAAAGCGCATTGAGATATGCAGACAGTGTTGCAACAAGCGTTTTTCCCTCACCTGTTGCCATCTCCACAATCTTTCCCTCGTGAAGTACTACTCCCCCTATAAGCTGCACATCAAAGTGTGGACCAAACCTTCTCTGATTCGGATCTCCGAAAAGTTTCTCTGCGATCTCAGGGTTGGAAAAGACGCGTTTTGCAGCCTCTTTGGCTACAGCAAATGCTTCAGGAAGAATATCATTCTCAGTTTCTCCCTTTTTCAACCGCGCTCTAAACTCATCAGTTTTAGCCTGCAACTCGGAATCAGAAAGGCTCTGATATCCCTCCCAAAACTGGTTTACAGCGCCTACATATTTCCATAGCTTTTTAAGCTCACGATCATTCTTTGTGCCAAAAATCTTACGAAGAATATAGCTGAACATCTTTTATTCCTGTTAAATTGGTCGGGGCGACTGGATTCGAACCAGCGACCTCTTGAACCCCATTCAAGCGCGCTACCAAGCTGCGCCACGCCCCGGTTGATTACCTATTCAAAATAGTTCGTATATCAGTAAGCTCTTTCTTGATATCTCTTATTATATTAACTAGTTCCCTGTCATGCGGCTTTTTTAGATTATTCCCTTTCCCTTCAAGCTGTTTCTTTGCGCCATCTCTTGTATATAAATCTTCCCAGAGAAGCTTTTTTATTTGAAGTATAAGCTCAATATCTTTTTTAGTATAACTCCTTTTACCATCGCCATCCTTTTTAGGTTTTAACTGCTTAAATTCTCCTTCCCAGTCACGCAGCACATACGGCTCTACTTTTGTGAGTCTGCTTACCTCCCCTATTGAGAAAAAGAGCTTATCAGGTATATTGATTTCCATATTTCTTATTCTATTTCAGATTTTGCATCTCTTGTCATTAAATCCATAACTGCTTTTCGAGGATCTTTATTATTAAAAAGCACTTCGTAAATTTCAGTTGTTATTGGCATATCCACACTATATTTTTTTGAAAGAAAGTATGCTGATTGAGTTGTTTTTACTCCTTCTGATACCATTGACATTGAATCAAGTATTTGGCTAAGTGCCTTTCCCTTTGCAATCTGCTCTCCAACGAACCTGTTTCTGCTGTGTTTACTTGTGCATGTTGTGATTAAATCACCTATCCCACTCAAACCGGAAAAAGTGTGGGGCTTTGCTCCCATTTTTACACCAAGTCTTCTGATCTCTGCCAATCCTCTGGTAAGCAAGGCAGACTTTGTGTTATCTCCAAAACCAAGGCCATCAGAGATTCCGGCAGCTATAGCTATTATGTTTTTTAGCGCGCCACCCAATTCAACACCAATTACATCAGAGTTTGTATACACTCTGAAATTTTCGGACATAAAAACTGCCTGAACATGTTCTGCAACATCCATATTCTTTCCGGAAACCACAACCGTGGTAGGAATCCCTTTTGCCACCTCTTCTGCATGAGAAGGGCCTGAGAGAACAACAATATTGGTATTACTTGTCTCTTCTGCGATTATCTCCGACATCCTTTTTAATGTTTTATTCTCAATGCCTTTTGCAACACTCAGTTTTACAACTCCTTCCGGAACATGAGAACTTTTGGCAACCTTTCTCATCACATGGGAAGGCACAGCGTAAACTACTAAAGAAGCATCTGATATGGCTTCATCTATTTTAGATGTTATATGAATTTTATCAGGTATGTCTATGCCCGGCAAAAATTTTGGATTCTTTCTCTGCTTAATAAGAACTTCCGTATAATCAGGAAACGCTTCCCATAGCGAAACCTCAAACCCTTTTTTGCAAAGATGAATAGCTAATGTTGTTCCCCATCCGCCAGCTCCAAGCACACAAATTTTTTTATTATTCATAACAGACTAAATACTAACAAAGCGTCGTATGTTATGCAAGAATTTTCAGTTTTTAGAGGCATTGTAGGGGCAGCCCTTGCGGCTGCCCGTTTAGATATCAGGCAAAAGATACGCTAGGCAGATTTGATATGTACCTCAGCAGGCATATGATTTGGGGAATTTTATTTCACTTCTTTAATTTTACTTATCAGTTCTTCAACAAGTTTTTCTTTTTTGACTCTTTTGATGATTTTCCCCTTGCAGAACAGAATTCCTGAGGTTTTTCCTCCTGCAATTCCAATGTCTGCCTCTTTTGCTTCACCAGGGCCGTTTACCTCGCAGCCCATGACAGCAATCTTTATACACGGAAGTGGGGGAATAATAGTCTCAAGATGTTTTTTTAATTCTGTTACAATCGATACAACATCAATTTTGCACCTGCCGCAGGTCGGACAGGAGATAATCTCCGGACCGTATTCCCTGAGTTTGATAGACTGTAATATCTGAAAGCCTGCTTTTACTTCTTCTTCAGGAGGCGCAGTAAGTGAAACTCTGATGGTATCTCCAATTCCTTCTGACAGAAGTATGCCCAGACCAACAGAGGATTTAATGAGCCCTTCAGGCAATGGACCTGCTTCTGTAATGCCAAGGTGAAATGGATAATCACATTTGCTTGCCATTTGCCTGTAAGCTTCTACAGTAGAGAGTACGTCTGAAGATTTTAGTGATATGATAATGTTGTAAAATTTACGCTTTTCAAAAATCTTTAGATACTTAAGACACTCATCTACCATTAGTTTCGGATTTCGGATTTCGGATTTCGGATTTTTCTTTATTGAGCCCGCATTTACCCCTATCCTGATTGCTATGCCTTTTTCCTCTGCTACAGAGATGATCGTACTAAGATGTTTTTGACTGGAAATATTTCCCGGGTTAAGTCTTAATTTATCAACGCCCTGTTTTATTGCTTCCAATGCAAGCTGATACGAAAAATGTATATCTGCAATAAGAGGGATATTAATCTGTTTTTTTATTTCTCCTAAACATTTTGCCGCTTCAATATCAGGGACTGCAACCCTTATAATTTCGCAACCTGTTTTCTCCAGACTTCTTATTTGAGAAACTGTGGCATCAATATCTCTGGTATCTGTTTTTGTCATAGACTGTACAGATATCGGGGCATCTCCGCCTATTATAATATTTCCGACTTTAATAGGTCTGGTGCTACGGCGTTTGATAGGAGGATTGGTTATTTTGTGAGGTATTTTTTTCATGAAAAATATTGATTTTATCTTTTGCAACTCTCATAATATCATTAAATGTTACGTATACCATTAAAGTTACAAGAAGTGCAATGCCAAATCTTGTTGCCCATTCAAGCCCTCTCTCACTAACCGGGTTGCCTTTTATAGCTTCTATTAGGAAGAAAAGTATATGCCCGCCATCCAGCACAGGAATTGGAAGTAAATTAAGTATAGCAAGATTTACACTTATTAGAGCAAGCAGGTAAAACAGATTCATAAGTCCTGCTTTTGCCTGTTTGTCTGCAAGTTGCGCAATCATTATGGGTCCGCCAAGTGTTTTAGGAGATATTTCTCTTTTTATAAGCATCCATACAGATCTATATGTGAGGCCTATCAAACTTACGGTTTGATTGCATCCTTGAATGAATGCTCCAATTGGCCCATATTTACGTGTTATTGTCTTAAACTCAGGAATTATTCCTATGAGGCCAATGTTTAGTGTTTTATTAAGTTTAGGCACAACGTTTATTTTTAACTGCTCTCTTTCACGCATTATTATAAGTGAAATTTCCTCTCCTGCACTGTTATGAATACTCTTTGTCATATCATTCCATGATGACATTTGTTTGCCATTAATAAATAGAACAACATCTCCTTTTTTAATACCTGCTTTGTATGCAGGGCTTTCAGGCTCAACAATTCCTATTACAGATGGAATAAATGGAGAAACTCCCAGGTATCCGCCGCCTTTTTCTTTATTGAACTCTGTTTTGACCTGAATGCTTTTTCTTTCTCCGTTTCTGTCAATGAGTATAGACATTGCATGGTTTGGATGAGTCAGGATAATATGTTTAAACTTACTCCAATCTTTGATTTGTTTGCCATTGGCTTTGAGTATTATATCTCCTACTTTCAGGTCAGCTTTTGAACCAGGCGAATTTTTGGTTATCTCTCCGATTTTAGCCTCGAAATAGGGTAATTCTATGCCTGTAAAGAAGATACAGGAAAAGACAAAAATTGCCAGCAGTATATTCATAAAAGGCCCTGCAAGTATTACAAGTGTTCTCTGGAAAGGACTTTTGGAATAGAACTCCCAGGCAGCACCTGTTTTTTCTTCAGCAGATTCACCCGCAAGTTTTATAT
>DAOVKY010000196.1 GCA_030631525.1 bacterium | reverse complement strand
TTTTCTCAATTATATCATCAATTTTTTGCGCATGCTGTTCAGCTTTTTCTTTATATGAAAGGAATTCTTCTGTAATAAATAAGGCAGCCCAAGTAGTGATTTTAAGAGATGATGCTATATGTGTGTTGTTGGAGATTTCGCTTATTTTATTATTCAGATACTCTTCAATTTTGCGAATCTGGGATGGGTCTTTATCAGTCTTAACTTTATATTCTGCGCCGAGTACACTGATTTTTATCTGTTGTTGATCTGACATTGTAAGAAACTTACTATCTCTTAGTAAACTGAAACTGTTTACGCGCGCCCTTTTGTCCGTATTTTTTTCTTTCTTTCTTTCTCGGATCACGGGTAAGGAATCCTACTTTCTTTAAAGTATCCTTTAATCCTTCATCAGCCTTTACTAAAGCTCTTGATATACCATGGCGAACTGCGCCTGCCTGACCAGAGCTTCCTCCGCCTTTAACACTTGCAAAGATATGATATTTTTCAAGAGTATTTGTTTCATGAAATGGCTGGCATATAGTTATGCTTAATGTATCATTTCCAAAATAATCCTTATAAGGTTTTTTATTTATTACTATTTCTCCTTTTCCTGGAATTAATCTTACACGAGCGACAGATGTTTTCCGTCTGCCGGTAGAGTAGAATACTTGTTTTGCTTTTGCTGCTTTCGCCACAATATATCTCCTTTATATTTCCATTTCTCGGGGGATAGGAACAGGTTTTTGAGCTTCCTGATGATGCTCCTTATCTTGATAAACCTTTAATTTTGTCAGCATTTTTCTGCCGAGTTTATTTTTAGGAAGCATGCCTTTAACAGCTCTTTTTATAACTTCCTCCGGATTTTTTTTCATCAGGTCGGAAAGGTGAGTCTCTTTAAGACCTCCCGGATACCCTGAGTAGTGATAATAAACTTTTTGTTCCAGTTTTTTACCTGTTAGGCGAACTTTAGCTGCATTAATAACAATTACATAGTCTCCAACATCAGCATGAGGGACATATATAGGTTTGTGTTTCCCTCTGAGTATAGTTGCAACTTTAGACGCCAATCTCCCTAGAGCCTTATCTTCTGCATTTACAATATACCATATTCTTTCTATATTATCTTCTTTAGGAATAAATGTCTTCACTATCTTGATCTCCTATTACCCATTTTTGATTTTATCTAAAAATTCGTTTTCATTAAAGCCAGGGTCATATATTGTACTTTTTAACTCATGCACTGGATGTAATTTTTGCATATTAGTCAATAGCTTTAATCTTTTCAGAGCTTTATCCATTTTAAATAGTTTCTTTCCTTGAGGTGTTTCAGCATCTATTTCAAGAAGGCCAGTCTGGATATAATTTTGGATTGCAAAGAAAGAAATTTTTGTCTCTGTTACAAGCTCTCTATCCTCAACATAACCCCTTCGTTTTCTCTCAGCAACAGGCACATTTAATTCCTGAAAATCCTTTCCTTTCCTCATGTCTCTATCAGTTTTAATAGCCATAAGAACTCCGCTACCTTTAGCTGTCAACTATTAGCTGTTAGCTATTAGTGAATTTATCCTTATTTCTTATTAGCGACTACCTCATCAACAATACCATATTCTTTAGCTTGTTCAGCCGACATAAAAAAGTCTCTATCTGTATCAGTTTCTATTTTTTCTATTGACTGCCCTGTATGCCTTGCAAGAATTTTATTTACTTTTTCTTTTAAATCAAGCATTTCTTTTGCATGGATATTAATATCCGACACCTGTCCCTGCATGCCTCCTGAAGGCTGATGAATAAGGACACGCGCATTCGGGAGAGACATCCTTTTTCCTTTTGTCCCTGCAGCGAGTAATATGGCAGCAGCACTTGCTGCCTGCCCCATGCAAATAGTGACAATATCTGATTTCACGAACTGCATAGTGTCATATATCGCCAGCCCTGCAGTAGCAACTCCTCCGGGACTGTTTATATAAATAGTTATGTCCTTATCCTGATTTTCAAATTCCAGATACAATATCTGCGCAATCACAACATTAGCCACATTGTCGTCTATAGGTGTTCCGATAATTATATTTCTGTCTTTTAATAATCTTGAATAAATGTCATACGCGCGTTCTGTTCTGCCAGTTTGCTCTATTACCATTGGAATTAAACTCATAATATTCCCTCCGTTTTTAAATTTGCCCATAATTCTTTCAATGCTTTTTGTTCTGATTTTTTGGCTTCCCATCCCAACCTACAAATCCAATTCTTCTTTTAGGTTTCTCTGGCACTGGTGGTGGTTCTAATAACTGTCTTATAGCTTCAAAGACAATTTTAAACTTCTGATCATGCTGTTTATATTTTTCTTCTAATGTTTCGATTTTTAGCTGTAGGTCTTTATGGGTTGCAAGTATTTCCCTGAGCTTCGTAAATGTTCTCATAATTTGAATGTTGACCATTATAGCTCGCTCACTATTTAATACACTTGAGAGCATAGCGACGCCTTGTTCAGTAAAGACCATAGGCGCATATCTTAAACCCATTTTGTCGTTGGAGGTGCCAAATTGGCATCTCCAATTTTCAAATTCTTTTTTCGTTAATTTAAACATAAAATCATCAGGGAAGCGATTAATGTTCCTTCGTACAGCTCTTTTTAATTGTCCTGTTTCGACTCTATAAAGAGTCGCCAAATCTCTATCAATCATTAC
>DAOVKY010000057.1 GCA_030631525.1 bacterium | reverse complement strand
TATAGTGTATCTTGCAGTGTAATCCGCGCATTTCCGCTGGCATCCAATATGTTCACTGTTACAAATATCAAAAGCTTCTTTTTGTCACCGCTCTTTGCCTTGGTTTGAAACAATTTACCCAACAGAGGAATATCTGAAAGAAAAGGCACCTTGTATACAGTTTTTCCAGCTGCATCTTCCATATAACCACCAAGAACCACTGTGTTGCCGTCATGAACAGTTACATATGTCTCTACATCCTTGCTGTAAAAATTAGGTCTGTCAATAGTTGTACTCGTTGTTCCTACTGTCGAAACTGTATAATTTGTCCAACTCTCAACATTACTAACCACAGGCTGTAAAAATAATGTAACACAATTCGTGGCTTCATTCACCTGCGGAGTAACATTCAGTATCATGCCAACATCCTTCTCCGTGAATGTATAATCATAACTTGTAGTGGTTACTCCATCTGTAGTTGTACTACTGCTTGATACAGTATCCACATAACTTATAGTATCAATAAACTTGACGATCCCAGGCTTATTATTAAGCACTGTTAGCTTTGGAGCTGAAAGAGTATTAGTATCTGTTCTGCTTTGGATCGCTCTCAGATAATTTGTGAACTGGAATCTATTCAAAACAGCTGTATATGTAAAAGCAGCGCCTGTAGACGCGAGACCTGTAATACCTGAAACGAGTGATCCTGTAACATTATGAGTTTCATGTGCGTGAGTGACAGTACCATCGCTGTCAACTTTCTGATGTAGCCCCCCAATTTCTGAAAATTTTGTAATGCCAGTAAATCCCATACCTATCTCCTCTCCCTCTACTAATCTCACATACACATACCTTGCCTCTATGGATACCTGAACAGGAGCTCTGAGCTCAGCTAATATCTTCTCTGTCTTATCCAGATTCTCAGGTGTGTTCTTAACAAATAGCTTATTGAGCTCGCTCTGCACAGTAATGCTGGCTCCTGTCGGCTGAGGAACCAATGTCTCCAGAAGTTCTTTTACGCTTTCGCCGCTTAGTTTCCCAGTCTCTCCACCTGCCTCTCCTGCTGTTCCCAATCCAGTTGTCTGATCCTCAGCCGTAGTCTTGAAACCTGAATCTTCCAAACGTTTTATATTCATTGAGGATCCATACTCCAAGGAGTAGACTCTTGTTTCCAGGTCCTCAAGAGGCTGAGCCAAAATTCTAGCCTTGGTGGATACATATATGTACTCCTTCGCAAACTTATAATCCAGCCCCTTAGGTCTTAGTATTGCTTCAAGCACACTCAAGAGAGTCATATTCTGCAGAAAACATGTTACATTTGTATTTATATGACCTGTTGGCTGAGTAGCCGCTGCTGTCTCTCCCCCCCAGCCTTCAGCGCCTTCTGCTGCGGGAACTGCGGGAGCCGCAGCTGGAGCAGACGCTCCGCCAGAGAATATCGTCTCGTCAACAACAATATTAATGCCTGTCTGCTTTATCAAAAATAGCACCACGTCCCTCAAATCCGCGCCTGTATACTTTACAAGTGGAACCTTAATACTGGACGCCTTATCTTTCAACTCTCTGGATGCATCCACCTTTTCTTTCTTGCGTTCCAATTCTTTCATCCTTTTAGCTTCATCTGGCGGCAGCTGCGCTTTAGTAACTTCTAACATTCTTTCATCTGAGATTGTCTTAAGCCGTTCTCGGCTTAGTTTTTCTTCCTTAACAGTCTTCTCTGTTCTGGTCTTTGATATCAGAAGCTCTACCCTTCTGCGAAGGTTTTCATCTAAAACGTCAGGAAGAACTCCTTCAAGTATTTTAATTGCTTCATCATACTCTCCTGTATCTGCCTCTATTTTAGCGTCCGTAATCCTATCTAGTATATCTCTTTTTCCCAGCCTCTCTTTTCTGGCTATTTCTTTCTTTGCAATCTTTGCATGTCGGGCAGATATCCTTTCATTCTGCTCCTTAAGCGACTCCTCTGAAGCTTCTAAGTATTCCTTTGCTCCTTCATGCGCAGAATCAAGACTCAAAACAGCATTGAATTCTTTAATTGCATCAGAATATTCATCATTACGGTATAATTTTTTGCCATCTCTGTAATGTGTTTCTATCTTATTCTCTAATTCTTCTTTTTCAATCTGCCTGCGTTCTTCTATCTTCTTTTTCTGAAGCGCTACTAAATCCGCCTCTTTCTCTGCATCCTCCTCTGCTTTTTGTTTTGCAAGTTTTGATGTCTCAGCTGCTGATTTTTCTTCTGCCTCTTTTTGCCTTGCTAATTCCTTTGCTTCCTCTTTCTTTCTAAGCTCTGCCTGCTTTTGCGCCTCTAAACGCGCTTTCTCGACGCGCTTTTCTTTTTCAGCTAACTCTTTCTCTTTGGTAGCTTGCGCTTTTGCTTCTGCTTTCCGTTGTCTTGCCAACTCCCTTTCTTCCTGCTTCTTCTCAAGCTTTGCCTGCTTCTGTGCTTCTTTCTCTATCCACGCTTTCTTTCTGCGCTGTTCTTCTAGCGCCTTTTCTCTTTGCTTCTGTAAACGAATTTGCGCTTCTTTCTTTAACTTGCTCTCTTTTTCTGCCTGCTTTTGTGCTTCTAAACGTGCTTTTTCGGCGCGCTTTTCTTCCTCAGCTAACTCTTTTTCTTTGGCAATTTGGATTCTCTCTTGCGACTTTACAATTAGTTTCTGTGCATATCTGTTATCTGAATCAATTTTGAGTACCGCTGCACATTGCGCTATTGCTTCATCATATCTCCTATCTGAATACAGACCATTTGCAACATCAAACAATTCATCCAACTTCTTCTGCTTCAGCTTCTCAGCTTGATCTTCTATCTTTTCTTCTCTTCTTCGCTGCTCTTTTAAGGCTGCTTCCTTTAACTCAATATCTCTCTTTGCTTGCCTCTTAGCTTCAAGAGCTGCCTGTTCCTGCGCTTTTTGCTGCCTAGCTAATTTCTTTGCCTCTTCCTTTTTCTTAAGCTTCTCTTGCTTCTGCGCTTCTTTCTCTGCTCTCTTTCTTGCTTTTTCTTTTTCCGCTAGAACCTTTGCCTCTTCCTTCTTTAGACGCTCTCCAACCCTCTTGATAAGCTTATGAGCATTGACATTATAAGTATCAAATTTAAGTATTTCTCGGCATTCAGTAATGGTTCTTCCATAATTGCCTTCTTTATAATGCTTCCTAGCTGATTTATAATATTTCTTTATTTTCTCCTGATCTCTTTCTGACAAATCTGTATCAGCATAAACAACTTGACTGGAAAATACTGAAGAGATCCGAGGGCAAAAGCCAAATGTCAGTACGGGGATGAAACGAACAGCCAGAAATGAAAAAGCCAACAAAACTACAACTAAACTGCATTTTTTCATTATTAAACCTCCTGGAATTACTTCTTGATTTCTATCTTTATGTCCTTCTTCTTATTTTCGTCGAATAGTAGCATGTAAGTTTTTGTTATGTCAAGAACTTTAAGTTTTTCAACAAGTTCACCTTTCTCCACATAAAATCCTTCTCCTGTACTTTTATTCCTTATCGTTGCAACCAGCCGTCCTTCAATATCAATAACACCGATATACTCATATTCTGCTTGTGGTTTTATTTTCTTTTCCGCTCTCTTTTCTACTACGGTCTTTTTTTTAATCTTAAGCCCTGGAACAGAAGAAAAGGCGTTACGTTTATAAAAATCACGATAATATAGAATAGGCTTTTTGGTAAAAAGCCCAGCAGAAGCACCTAAAGTTTCTTCTTTTGGAATATCCTTATTTAAGACAGCTGGATTATATCTTTGTTCCAACCCAAATTCAGCCCCTACAGATATGCCCATTTCTTCATTATGACCCCACTGCATGCCCAGTCTGACAGAAAGAAAGAGAAAAACAGCCAGAATAAGCCAAAAAATCGCTTTTTCAAAACTATCCTTGAGAATAGCTAAAACTTGAACTAATATTGCTGTCACTTTTAGTCTCCTACTCTTTTGAACCCCACATCTCTGAACCTACGATTTAAATCGTAGGTTCATCGTGGGTTCAAATCCAAACAATTGTATTTATCAACAATTCAAGAGAAAGCATATTTGCTTCCTTTGAAGTTATAGAGATTTTCTCTATAACATACAATTCAGAAGCATTTTGTGCGTTATATAAAAACTGAGTGATTGCCATAAGGTTGCCACTTACAGTAAGTTCTATAGGGACTTCTTCAAAATAGGATTTATTGGAAATCTCGCCAAATGTTAAGCTATTAATCGAAAGTAAGTTGCTATTAATACCCAGTTTAAGAATATCCTCTGTAACTTTAAGCTGCCTCAATAAAGCAGGAACCTGTTTCTCGTCAGGCATTTCATCTGAGAATCCCAATGATAGAGGAATCTCTACACCTGATTTATTGGAGAGCTTACACATCTGTTCTCTTACAGTTACTAGTCTCTGCTGGAAAAAAAGCACAGGATTTCCTGATGTTGGTATCTGAATGCTTTGTTCAAAAGCCAGCCGTTTCTTTACCAATTCATATTCTTTTTTTAACCTTTTATTACCCTCCTCCAATACCTCAATAATTCTTTTAGATGGAGGCCCTTCTTTTCCAGACAAATGCTTTCTCAGTTCGGAAGATTTGGAAGTATATTGACGCTCTACAATATGCTCCTTTTTTCGTATAGGTCCGGCTAATGTAACATATAACATACCAAGAATAATCAGTGTTATTACACCTATTCCTATCAGGATATACTTTTCAGAAACGCGCCTCAATATTCTATTCCTTCCTTAACACAAGATTTAACTCAAATTGGACTTTAACCAGTTCAACTGACCCAGCCTCCTTACCTTTTACCTTAGTCTCTTTGTAATTGATCAATTCAACATCTTCAAAATACGGCGAAAATTTCAATCGGGAAATAAAATCATCTATAGAAGGATATGAGTCGGCTACTCCGACTACTGACAGAGCATTACTTCCCTTTTTCGCATAAGAAGAAAATTGTGAAATAACAATATTAGAAGGGATAAGTCTGCTTATTTCCATTAGTGTTCTAGCCCACAAATCTCTTTTTAAAATTACAGACTTAGAAACATTTAATCTTTGTTTAATCTTTGTTCTCTCCTCCTTTAACTCATTTATTCTCGGGATAAAAGAGTCGTATTTCTTCAATATATCATTTATCCTCTGAAGCTTGGAGTCCTTAATCGTATAACTCTGGAGAGTAAATATATGAGCTGTTATAAAGATTAATATTAGCAAAACCGCTGACATAATTAATGGGACTCTTTTCTTCTTAAGTTTCTTCTCTGTAATTAGTTCGGGAGGAAGAAGGTTTGCTTTTGTATCAGATTCCTTAAGCGCTGTTAACGCGGATCCAATAGCAACACTCCAAGCATTTGTGCTTTGATCAACAATATTCAGTACTCTCTTATTACTAATCAGAATATTCGAAAAAGGGTTTAGTCCGACTACTTCCATTTTGAGATTATTAGATAGAAATGCTGCAATCTCCCCTAAATTAGAAGTCTGTCCAGTTAAAACAACCTTCTTAAATTCTGATTTTCTATCCATCTGAGACATATAAAAACTAATTGACCGATGTATCTCAGTACTCAAAGTTTCCAAAACAGACACAGCCGAATTAAGGTCTTCTTTTTTAAATTTTACCTTTTCAGCGTCTTCAAAGCCTATGCTTCTCTCCTTTTGAATCGCTTTAGTAATATCATTTCCTGCAATATGTGTTGATCT
>DAOVKY010000011.1 GCA_030631525.1 bacterium | reverse complement strand
TATTGTGTGTGTTGATCCTATATCTCTCGGAATTTTGACTCCGCCCGGAGAATATGGGGCGGATATTGTTGTCGGGGAAGGACAGTCTCTTGGTAATAACCTTGCTTTTGGAGGTCCTTATTTAGGGCTTTTTGCCTGTAAGAAGGATTTTCTTCGGCAGCTGCCCGGAAGAATTGTGGGGAGGACAAAGGATAAAAACGGGAAGACTGGATATGTTCTCACTTTACAAACACGTGAACAGCATATAAGAAGAGCAAGAGCAACCTCGAATATCTGCTCTAATCAGGCTTTAAACGCTCTTGCCTGTACTGTATATCTTTCATGTATGGGAAAACAGGGCATCCCAAATGTAGGTAATTTGTGTTTACAGAAAGCTCATTATGCTCAACTACAGATTGAGAAGATAGATGGATACGAGCTGAAATTCAAGCAGCCGTTCTTTAAAGAGTTTCTTATACAATGCCCTAGATATCCTGAAGAGATTAATAGAAAATTGTTAGAGCATAAGATAATTGGTGGACTTGCAGTTAGCAAGTTTTATCCTGAGTTAAAAGACTGCATGCTTGTGTGTGTAACTGAGATGAGAACAAAAGAACAGATTGACAGATTTGTTGATGTGCTTGCTGAAATTTGAGTTACCAATAGAGAAGGGCAAGAAGTGTTATCATAGCGACTGTGGCTAAGATAGCCATGATATCCCATCCTTTGATTTTGTACTTCGCTTTTGTATACTTCCAACCGTCTTTTATATCTTTAAACATTCCTTTTTCCTATTAAGTTAAGATTCAAAAAGAAATAAATGCCTTAATTACACCGTCTTTGTAATTGGAAACAAGTTCAAATGCTTCAGCAGCCTGTTCTGGTTTGAATCTATGCGTTATGAAAGGATCTAATTTTATTCTGCCTTGAGCAATATTTTCTATGACTTCAGGAAGTTCTCCACACTGACGGCGTATATTTATAAGTGTCAGTTCCTTTCTGCGCATTTTGTCAGGGACAAACGATATGTTTTCTGCTTCTGGAATTCCTATCATTATTAATTTGCCACCAGGTCTTAATATATCTATTGCCTGATCAAGTATTTCCTGTTCTCCTGCACATTCAAACACAATATCAATGCCGTCTTGACAGATACTGTTTATTTTTTTAATAATATTTTCTTTGTTTGGATTAAATCCATAATTTATACCGAGCTTTCTTGCAACATCCAATCTTTCATTAATGAGATCTGTTCCAAATATATTTTCCGGATTTTTTAATTTTGAAAATACCAATACAGATAATCCTATCGGACCTAAACCAAGTATTGCGATATTCTGATGTGCTTCCTGTTTGCTAATCTTTAGGGCATATGAACCAATACATAATGGCTCTGTTAGGACTGCTTGTTCAAAGCTCATAGTGTCAGGGACTTTGCATAGACTAGTCTCAGGCATTACGATATATTCCGAAAAAGAGCCCTCTACCTGTCCTGGGCATCCGAGAAATTTAAGGCTTCTGCAGGTGTTTTCTCTGCCTATAAGACACTGGTCACACTCTCCACAGGTAATTGCCGGATCTATAGCCACTTTATCCCCAATTTTTACTTTTTTAACCTCAGTTCCTATATCTTCAACTATACCGGAGCATTCGTGTCCTAATGTAAAGGGATATTCAACGACTTGTGAGCCAATTTTACCAGACTTATAATAGTGAACATCTGAACCGCAGATACCAACGGATTTTATTTTAATCAATACATCATCTGAATTGACTATCTTCGGTTTGGGAATATCCACTATTTCAAGTTTTCTCAAATCTACAAGTTTGATTGCTTTCATTTTACGTTAGTATCCTTTTTACTACATCTATTGTTTTTCCTGCATCACCTGTTGCTTGGGCTTTCTTTAACTCATCATTTCTGGCATAAATCATAAGAGCCTTTTTCATCACATTGGCAAATAGTTCTCTGGATAGAGACATTGCTTTTACAGGATCCATCCTATAAGTAAACTGATCTTCTCCAAACCATCCCTGATACCCTGTATCAATTGCCGCGTAACAGAAATCTGCAAGTCTCCAGTTATCTCCTGTTCCAGCAACTCTGTCCTCATCATTGGAATGCAATTTTGCATTATTGACATGAAAATTGACAACAGGTATGCCAAACTGCTTGGCTGTGTATAAATTATCTGCTGGCTCATTTCCGTACATCTGCTCATGACCGTAATCTATTGCAACACCCATGTTTTTCCCTTCGCAAGCAGAGTTGACACAACTCGCGACAAGCATTGCCTTTGGAGTTGTTGATATAATCATATTGCCTTCTCTTGGCTCGTGCAGCTTTGCTTCAACTCCAAATTTTAGGCCAAGCTTTTTGGCTTTTTTATTTATCTCGATGCATCCTTGTACAAATCTGTCAAGAAGCACGCCATAGTTAGCCTGAAAGTTGTAATCCCAACCGTCTGAACCAGGCCACAGAGCAACGCTTATACATCCGACTTCTTTGGCTATTTCGACGCCCTGAAGCGCTATCTCAAGAGCATCTTTTCTTACTGCTGGATTTGCATTTGTTATCCCACCAAGCTTCCATTTTGGATCACTAAATAAATTTGTGTTCATATTTGTTGGCATAATTTTATACTTCTTAAGCGCCTTTTTTACTTCATCTATGATTTTTTTGTTCTTTCTGTAATTTTTGTCTATAAAAACAGCCTCATGAAATTCTATTCCAGCTATTCCTGCTTCTGCCACTCTTTGTATTTGCGAAACGATATCACTTTTTAATTTCGGATTATTACTATTATATCCAAGAGGTGCAAACCTGTCGCAGAAGTCCCCTGCGCACCAATGTCCCGCGGCAAATTTTATCTGGTATGTTTCAAAAAACGCGTCAAGTTTTTTCCCTTCAATATACTCCTGAAATTTAGAGAGTTGACTCAGGGTGTTTTTGTCCACTTTCATTCTTTAATCTCCTGTTTTGTTATATTCAATGATTTCTATTTTACCGAATATTCCATAAGATACAAACTTATATTTATCTGTCTTCTTAACTCAGCTTGTTCCAGCTTATCATTCCAGCTCCAGAACGATGCTCTCCGCCAATTTTTGCATGGATTTTTATGATTTTTTTGCAAATTAGAACAATGGAATGTCTTCGGTTTATCTTATGGATGTCTCAGAATATCATGCGTTCCTATGTGACGCAATTTAATCCCGTTCTCAACAAACTGAAATGTCCATCGGTAATTGTCGTTTATTCTCGCCTCAAAAATGTCTTTCGTACCGGACATTTTTTTTACTCTTAGAGAGGAATGTCTGGGATTGGAAACAAATAATCGAAATTTCTTGTCAAATTGTTTTTGAATATCTTCAGGAAAACTTTTATAAGCTTTCTTAAAGTTTGATGACTGGATAATAATCATTTGTGTAGGTTCTTTAGGAAATCTTCGACATTTTCAAACGTTTTAAAATGGCCTGTTTTAAAATCCTCATCAACCTTGTTTTCAGCTTTCTGCCACTCTTTAGTCCAAAAATAAGTTTGGTCTTTATCTATTAATTGTTTTGGCTTGAGCAGAATTCCATCTTTCACGGGTTTTGTCTCTATAATGTCCCCAACCTTGATATGAAACATGTTTCTAATCTTAATTGGCAGAGTTATCTGGAAATGCTCCATAACTTTCGCTAGTTCTGACATACTTAATCTCCTTTTATCTGAATTTCTGATATTAAGGTAACATATATTTAAGCATTTGTCAAATTTTAGAAAAGCTAGGAGGATTTTAGGATTTTCTGTATTCGCTGGGGGATGTTTTGATAAGCATACTATACCAGTGCGCTAAGAAACTTACTCATACTTATAACATGAACATTATCTTTCAGAAAATCGACATTTTCTTCTTTTACTACTTCATAAAGAAACGGAATTTTAACTCTGTTACCAAAATAGGTTAAAGATGAAGGAATATCCCTAAACGAATTCTTTACCTCAACGCAAAACCATGGTTTATTCCCAATGCTCACTAAAAAATCCACCTCCCGCTGTTCTTTATCTCTCAGATAATAAAGTTGTGCCTTATAACCTTCCGTATTAGAAAGAAAATCGCAAAATTTCAGAAGATGCGAAGCCATCATGTTCTCAAGTTTGATGTTCTCATCTTCAATCTCTGACCAATCCCATAAATACATTTTGGCTTCTTTACGCAGGGATTTTATTCGTGTGCTTTGAAATGGATATATTCTGAAGTGATAATAAAACTTCTCCAGTATATCTACCCATAGAGAAACGGTCTTATGGGTAACGCCCAAATCCTCCCTTAATGAATTTAGAGAAAAAAGCGATCCCACTTTAACTGGCAAAAGTTCTATTAATACTTGCAATGCTGATATATCTCTGATGTTTTCAATATCTCGAATATCTTCTTTGATTAATCTATCCGTCCTTTCATTATGCCAGCGCCGTAGTTCTTTTTTGCTCTGTTTAATAAATATTTCAGGAAAAGCGCCAAATATAAACAGAGTATCAAATAACTCTTTCTGCTTTTTGTTTCCATCTAAGAAAATTAGTTCTTTAAAAGGAGCGTATCTTATTTCTTTATTTAATAATTCATGTAACGATAAAGGGTGAAGTTTATACGAATGATACCTGCCTAATAGAGAATCTCCACCTTTTATATATATATCTAAGCGAGCACTTCCTGTTACAAGGATCTGAAATCTTTCTCTATATTTGTCATATTCCCCCTTTAAATAATTTTTCCAATTTCTATATTTGTGAATTTCATCAAAAATAAATAACCTTCTGTCTGCCTGAAAGATACCATTTAGGATAACTTTCCGATCTTGCCTATTATCCCAATTTAAGTACTCATATCTATCCAAAAAGAATTTATTACCAATCTGTTTGGCCAAAGTAGTCTTTCCAACCTGACGGGGGCCAGAGACAAATACCATTTTGTCCTTTAAATCTTCTAAAATATATTTTTCCAGATATCTCTTAATCATAAATATAGCCACATTTTTACCACATACGAATTATACCAAAGTATAAATTATTGTCAAACATTTTCTACTTGGGTGGAAATCATGAGAACCATAACAAAAATTTATTGTTGCATAAATTCAAAATTTTAAGAAAAACGAATTTGACGGTAGAATATTAGCATGATATATTTATGATTAAAATAGAATATATCTTATGAATATAATCCTTATAAATCCGCCTGCCTATCGTCAAGTTGAAGAATACGATTTGGCTACATGGCAGCATCTTGGTATTGGCCGACTCTCAAGTTATGTCCAAAAATTCGGGCATAAAGTTACTCTGATTGATGCTAAACTACAAAGGCTTGGAATGCCTCTAATACGCAAAATAATAGAAGAGAAAGAGCCAGATCTCGTAGGTTTAACTGCAATGACTCCTGATATTTATAACACTTACACAATCGCAAGGGAAATTAAAGACATAAATAAGCGAATAACAACTGTCATTGGTGGATGCCATGCCACAATAATGCCGGAAACAACTTTAAGAGAAGAAACTTGCTTAGACTATCTGGTTATTGGTGAAGGTGAGAGAACATTTAGGGAGCTTCTTGATGCCATAACAAACGATGCTTCAATAGAATTACTCTCACAGATAAAAGGAATTGCTTTCAGGGCTGATAGCGAGATAATTAAAACTGAAACACGACCGTGGGATGTCCATATCGAGGAACTTCCCATTCCTGATTGGCAACTTCATTCCTATGCTACCCATTACAAGTTAGAAACTTCAAGAGGTTGCCCCTTCAAATGCAACTACTGTATGAGAGTGCTTGGTGAAACAGTAAGATACTTTCCCACAGCAAAAGTTCTTAACGAATTAAAATACATTATGAAACTCAAAGACAATCTTTTAATGGAGATTGTTGACGAGACTTTCACATTAAACCATAAGCGAACTCACGAGATTCTCAACGGTATGATAGAACTGGGAGTAGGTAAAAAGATTAGATGGTTCTGTTCAACAAGAGTGGATTCAGTAAATAGAGAGCTACTCAAAAAGATGAAGAAAGCAGGTTGTTATATGGTCTGTTTTGGTGTTGAGTCAGGAAATCCGCGGGTGCTGGAAAAGAGTAAGAAAAATATCAAATTGAGAGATGTGCTAAGCGCTGTCAAATTAACCCGAGAGGTAGGAATAAAAAGTTTTTTAAGTTTTATCCTCGGGCATCCCGATGAAAAGCTTGAAGAGATGATTGATACTATTAATTTTGCAGCTCGGTCAAATCCACATATTGCATCAATAGGAACAATGGTTCCGTATCCGGGAACTGAAATTGCTGAGATTGTAGAAAAAGGAGCCGGTAACTACCGGCTCCTTTCAAAAGACTGGACTGAATATAACCGGCAATTCTCCTATGTGCTGGAGTTGAACGATGTGAGCAAGCGGGATATGGACAAACTCCAATTGATTGGTATGTTGAAATTATATGTGCATAACTATCGATTTTTAGATTTAATAAAATTTATATTCCGATACTGGCGCGAGTCTCTTCGGTTCTTCAAAATGATTTTTTCAGCAAGAACAGAAAGTGGCAAAAATATATCTTTTTCAAGGATATCAGTTCTACAATTTGTTCAAATCCTTTTTTTCAAATGCTAAAAAATTTGGATTTCGCTTTAGCTTATACGTCAGGTTATCCTGATAAATCGGGAACATAACCGAGTCTCCCATATTACGATCACAGAGCAAGAATTTGACGGTAGGATATTAGCATGATATATTTACAATAACATTTTGTCCCAATATAGGCACAGAATAAAGCTGATAATGGGGTCTGAATTTAAATATGTCAAATTTAGCTATTAACGGTGGCCTGCGAGTGAGAGAAAATTTTTTGTCTCTTCAGATCCCTTATCTTGGGGAGGAAGAGATTCGGGCAGTAGTGACTTCGATGAAATCCATGGAACTTGGAGGAGACGGACCTAAAGGCAGAGAGTTAGAAAAGATAATGGAGAATTATCTTGGGCTGAAATATGCCTTTTTGGTAACCTCCGGCACATCTGCCCTGGAGATTTCTATGATGGTGGCTGGTGTGGGACAAGGAGACGAGGTTATTCTGCCTAGTTTTGCTTTTGTCTCGGCAGCTAATGTTGTTCTCAGACAAGGAGCTCGGCCGGTTTTTGTGGAAATAGAGAAAGATACTTTTAACATAGACCCTGAAAGTTTTCTCAAAGCAATAACTCCTGAAACAAAAGCGGTAATTGTCATTCACTATGCTGGTCACGCTTGCCGTATGGAAGATATATTAAAGATAGCTGATGAACATGATATTTTAGTTGTTGAGGATGCTGCTCATGCTATCGGGGCAAAGTATAACGTATCTTATCTGGGCACTCTTGGTCGAATGGGATGCTTCAGTTTTCATCAGACCAAGAACATTATTTGTGGAGAAGGCGGCGCTATTGTTACCAACAATGAAGATATAGCTAAAAAAATAGAGATTATTCGAGAAAAAGGGACCAATAGATCTTCTTTTCTTCGAGGAGAAAGAGATAAATATACATGGATGGACATTGGCGGCAGTTATGTCTTATCTGATTTGCTGGCCGCTATTTTGATAGAGCAATTCCAGAAATTAGAAGCAATAAATAAGATGAGGAGAAGAAATGCGTTAACCCTTACTGAAAAGCTAAAAGATTTTCAGGATAAGATTATTCTGCCTGTAGAGAAGGAATATGCCAAATCTAACTGGAGTTTATATTCCATTAGAGTAAAAAACAAAGAAAGACGTGATTGGTTTATAGAAGCATTGAAAGCGGAAGGCATTGGAGCTACTTTCCATTTTATTCCTTTGCATTCATCTCCATACGGTAAAAATGCGCTTGGATGTAAAGAAGATGATCTGCTGATTACAGAGGAAGTAAGTCAATCATTGGTAAGATTACCCTTGTTCGCCCAGATGACGGAAGGTGACCTAGACGATATAGCAAGAGCTGTTAAGAAGATATTGCCTTTCATTTAAATAGAAGAAGGAATCGTTATGTCCGCTCCTTATGTTTCCATTGTCATAGCTTGTTACAATGAATCTCCTCACTTAAAGTGGAGTATTGGAGAGATAATAAGGGTAATGGATCATACCCCCTATTCTTATGAACTGATTTTTATCGATGATTGTAGTCAAGATGACACACGTCGGCTTATTCAAGAACTGATAGGCAAATATAGTCATGATCATAATATGCAATCATTATTTCATGAAAAAAATACAGGCAGGGGGGGAGCTGTTAACGACGGCATTAAATTGGCTAAAGGAATAATTGTTGGTTTTCTGGATGTGGACCTGATTATACATCCACATTACATTCCTGCTATGGTCTGGGCTGTAGAGGATGGTTATGATATAGCCACTGCTTTAAGGATTTATCCTTTGAAAATTGGAGAAAATATATTTAGACATATTCTAAGCTGTGGGTATCGGTTTTTAACCAAGTTGTTTTTGAAGAATAGGCTGTATGATACAGAGACTGGTTTTAAATTCTTTCGCCGCGATAAAATAATACCTGTTTTAAAAACCGTCGAAGATAAAGGCTGGTTCTGGGATACAGAAATTATGCTTCGCAGCTACTATAATAATTTAAAGATTATAGAGATTCCTTGTCTGGAGATTAAAAAGATAAAGAAGAAATCCACGGTCAGAATTTTTAGGGATACACTTGATTATCTGATAAAAGTTTGGAAATTTAAAAGGGATTATATTGATAAGATGGAAAAGACTCATGAATCTTACAAATAAGAAAAATAGTGGCGAAGCCATCTCATTATTCAATTATGAATATAATTTGGCAGGCATGAGAAACAAGTTATTCTCTTATTCTTTCTTCAGATTCTATAATTTCCCACTTACCACTCCTAAATTTAACAGGAAGAAAATTCCCTTCAGCATCATAAATTCCGTGTATATCATTTTTCTTTACACGTTTTGTCCATTTATTCCCTACAAATATTTCGACAATCGCATCATCCATATCTGGATTTTTAATCCGCAAATCAAATTCATTATCTGCATTTAAATCCACCATACATATATCATGAGATCCATCTTGCTTATACGATTCAACCATTCTTCTATTTAGGACGCCATCAAATTTACTGTCTTCTGACTCGTATACTAAAATACCTTTTTCAAAATGTTTAATGTTATCAATTTTGCCATCCGAATTTCTGTCTGACTCCCAATATACGTAATCATCGTTTATCTTCAAGGCAAAATTTTTCCGCTCTGATTCATCCTTAGTCACAAAACTTAACATATAGATTTCTCGGTCTCCAGCAACACCAAGATATCTAAATCCGTCTTCAGCCCTTGGTTTAAAATAGCCTTTTCCAGCATACTGAGATTGACCAGACAAATATCCTATACCAAAACTCAGCACTAAAATTAACATTAAAGTAAAATATTTTAGTAAAGCCTTGATATTAATCATTACTGCTCTCCATGAATAGGTGCATTCATTGGATCATCAATGAGTTTCCTTTTCTCTATTTCGTATTTTATTACTGTTTTTGTAGCTTTGTACACTTTAGTATCAATAAGTTCTGTGGGGACAGGGCTTGGATTAAAGGTACCAGGAAGTCTTCTTATAAATTCCTTTGCCCAATTTACTAATTTTTTTCCAATACTTGTTGCTCTAGCACTACACCCTTTCGTTTTCTGGCCTGTCCTTCCTCCTGAAGGGTTGTGTCTTACAACAACAGTAGTAGTAACTCTTCTACTTGGACGACTGCTACCAAAACTCCTGCTGACTCTACTGCTAAAGCTGCTTCCGCTTGTACTCCTGGCTTGGCTCATGATTTGTCTTGCGCTCATACTTGTACGACTGCTGGCGCCAATGCTGGTATCTCTGGACCATGACCAAAATAGTCCATAAGGGTCTACTTTATTGACAGGATTATTATTCACATATAGATACATATTCGGACCATTGACCATGCCCAGCGGATCAGGCTGAGTCCATCTTCCAATCCGAGAATCATAGTATCTTGCTCCAAAGTAACTCAGTCCTGAACGGCGGGAAAATTCCTTTGTAGAGAATCCATGCGGACTTGGAACTGCTCCATTCAGAATATTCCCGTAAGCGTCGTAAACATAAGTTTGAGTGACACCTCCGGAACCATTCGCAATGTCAACTACATTTCCAATACCGTCGTAATAGTAAAACTGTGGTCCATGGTCTATGGTCTGCTTACTAATAACTGAACCAATCCCTCCGCTATATCCTAATCCCCGAACATAACTAGCAGTTGTCAGACCTGTGCTGTCCTGCTCAATTATTGCATTCAAT
>DAOVKY010000093.1 GCA_030631525.1 bacterium | reverse complement strand
GGAGCATCTTTAAGAAGTTCTTTTTTATATATCTTTGGCCGAATCGCAGCATGTGGACAAACTAATGAGCATCTTCCGCACTGAATACATGTTTCCGGATTCCATATTGGAATGTTAATAGCAAGATTGCGTTTTTCATATTGAGTTGTTCCTGTAGGCCAGGTCCCATCTGAAGGCATTTGAGAGACCTTTATGCTTTCTCCTTCTCGTCTTATTATCCTTGCAGTAACCTCTTTAACAAAATCAGGCGCATTATCAGCCACAGTAGGCTTCTCAACTATCTGTTCTTTGGATGTTGGTATTGTAGAGACGTTGCAATGCAACGTCTCTACCTCCTGAATATTATCGGCAGTTGCATCCACAGCCTGAGTATTCATATTAACAACTTTCTCTCCCTTTTTGCCATATGTCCGCTTTATTGATTCCTTAATTGCGGAAATAGCTGTTTCTTTAGGAAGTATATCTGAAATCAAGAAGAATGCAGTCTGCATTATTGTATTAATGCGTGTGCTTAGCCCGAGTTTTGAAGCTATCTTGATTGCATCTATAACATAGAATTTAAGCTTTTTGTCTATGATTTGTTTTTGCACTTTTGCAGGTAGCTTTTCCCATACAGTATTTTTATCATGCTCTGATGTTAAAAGAAAAATCCCTCCGTCAATTATATGTCTAAGCATGTCGTATTTTTCTAGAAATGTGAAATTATGACATGCAAGAAAATTTGCTTTTGAAATCAGATAAGGACTTCTTATAGTTTTTTTGCCGAACCGGAGATGAGAGACTGTCACAGCGCCTGCCTTTTTAGAATCATACACAAAATATCCCTGAGCATAGTTGTCTGTTTTTTCCGCTATGATTTTAATGGAATTTTTATTAGCTCCAACTGTTCCATCAGAACCAAGACCATAAAACATGGCTCTATATACCTCTTTTTCAGAACTAAACGATGGCTCATATTCCAAACTTGTATGTGTAATATCGTCCTCAATCCCAATAGTAAAGTGATTTTTCGGATTGTCCTTAACCAGATTATCAAAAATTCCTTTAGCCATCGCAGGAGTAAACTCACAAGAACCAAGTCCATAGCGGCCGCCGATTATCAATGGATATCTATCCAATTTAATCAGTCCTTGCTCCATTGCCTCGCCAACTGCTGTGCGAATATCTTCATATAAAGGCTCTCCAAGACTTCCTGGTTCTTTCGTTCTGTCAAGAACAGCTATTCTTTTTACTGTGTTTGGTAGAACAGATGCAAATGCAGGTACGTCAAACGGCCGATAAAGGCGAACTTTTATAACTCCAATTTTTTCACCTTTGACATTCAAGTATTCAACAGTTTCATGAACTGTTTCTGCTCCGGAGCCCATTATTACAATCACATTTTCAGCATCAGGAGCTCCAATGTAATCAAAGAGTTTATACTGTCGTCCTACTCTCTTAGCGAACTTATCCATTGCCTTTTGAACAATTGCAGGACATCCGTTATAATACTTATTAACACTCTCGCGTCCCTGAAAAAACACATCCGGATTCTGAGAAGTTCCTCGAAGCTTAGGCCTATCAGGAGAAAGACCTCTCAGCCTGTGTGCTCTAACTAGTTTAATATCAATCATAGACCTCATATCTTCAAGGGTAAGCTCTTCTATTTTTTGTATTTCATGTGAAACACGAAAGCCTTCAAAGAAATGCAGAAAAGGAACTCTGGCTTCCAGAGTTGCTGCCTGAGCTATCAGGGCAAAATCCATTGCTTCCTGCACACTCCCTGAAGCAAGCATTCCCCAGCCTGTTGCACGGACCGCCATAACATCCGAGTGATCTCCAAATATAGACAATGCCTGGCACGCAATAGAGCGGGCGGATATATGAAATACTGCTGAACACAATTCCCCTGCAATCTTATACATATTCGGGATCATAAGAAGCAGGCCCTGGGATGCTGTAAATGTTGTAGTAAGCGCGCCTGTAGTAAGCGCGCCGTGAACTGTCCCGGATGCGCCACCCTCTGATTGGAGTTCTACAACGACCGGCACTGTCCCCCAGACATTTTTTTCTCCTTTTGCAGATTTTGCATCAGCAATTTCACCCATTACAGAAGAAGGGGTAATTGGATATATTGCAATTATTTCATTAGTTGCATGCGCTACATGTGCCACAGCACTATTCCCATCATAAGGAACCATCTTACGAGTCATAAACACCTCCATTTTTAGTATCAAGTTATAAGGATTAAGTAAAAAGAGACACTGCTAAAAACTTAATCCTTGGAGCGAAAGCGTCTTAATCCTAAGTGTATCATAAAATCGGAGAAAAAAAAATGAGGCACAAAATTAAAAAGAGAGAACCCCGAATTACCTTGCTATGCGCATTTTTGTTAAAGGCCAGTATACAAAGAACGCTTTGCCTAACAAGTTCTTTTTAGGAACGAATCCCCAAAATCGCGAATCTTTGCTGTTTCTTGTATTGTCTCCCATAACAAAATATGCATTATTAGGTATCTTAATCATGCCTTCTCCGTACATTCCCTCATTATAGTAATACCGTTCTGCTATTGTTTGGGGAGTTTTCAACTCCTCTCTGTTTATAAAAACACTTCCATCTTTTATCTGTATTGTTTCTCCCGGAAGACCTACCAATCTTTTTATGAAATCCTTTTTTGGATTAACAGGATACACAAAAACTATGATATCCCCCCTCCTTGGCTTTCTGAAATAGTATATAAACTTGTTTACCATAATGTGATTCCCTATATTCAATGTAGAGATCATTGATCCTGTTGGTATTTTAAAAGTCTGTATGATAAGAGTAACAATTATTAACGCAAGAATAGATGCAGATCTTGCAGAATCCACATATTCAAAAATAAATTTGAGTACCTTTCTGCGCTTAGAGGAGACTTTGTCTCTTTTAAGAAAATACCTTAATACAGCACTTGCTATAATCAATCCTATAGCAAGATAAAGGATATGCATCGGTACTCTTTTAATCAATATGTTCATTAACCCACCTTAATCATAGCCACAAATGCCTCTTGTGGAATAGAAACACTTCCTATCTGTTTCATTCTCTTCTTGCCTTTCTTCTGCTTCTCCAAAAGTTTTCTCTTTCTTGTAACATCTCCTCCATACAGTTTTGCAATAACATCCTTTCTCAAAGCAGAAATAGTTTCTCTTGCAATAACTTTGCTTCCTATTGCCGCCTGGATAGCAATGCTTATAAGCTGCTTTGGTATTGTCTGTTTCAACCTGCCTGTCAGCTCCCTCCCTCTATGATAAGCCTTATCTCTATGCACCATAGAAGACATTGCAGCTACCGCTTCTCCATTTATCAATATGTCAAGCCTGACTATATCTGCCTCTCTATAACCAATATATTCATAATCCATTGAGCCATATCCCTTAGTTATAGATTTCAGCCGGTCGTAAAAATCTGTTATCATTTCCGTAAGAGGCATCTCATAAACCAGCATTGCTGCTTTCTCATTTATATAATCAATGCTCTTATATATGCTTCTTTTATTCTGGCAAAGCTCCATAACGCCACCAACGTATTCTTTCGGCACAATAATCATCGACTTTATATACGGTTCTTCTATGGTTTCTATGTATGATGGATCAGGAAGCTCGGATGGATTATGTATTTCAATAATTTGTTCGTCGGTCTTCTTTATCCGATACCTGACATTCGGTATGGTAATGATAAGGTTGAGATCGTATTCCCTTTCAAGTCTTTCCTGAACAATATCCATATGCAGCAATCCCAGAAATCCGCACCTGAATCCATATCCCAAAGAAGGCAGGCTCTCAGGCTGATAACTAAAAGACGCATCATTAAGTGATAATTTCCCAAGCGCATCTCTTAAAGCATCAACATCTGCAGAACTTACCGGGTAAAGGCCGCAGAATACAAACGGCTTTGCTTTTTTGTATCCGGGTAGAGTAGATTTAGCAGGATTAGCCGCGCTTGTGATCGTATCTCCTATTGTTGCGTCAGATATGTTTTTCATATTAGCCATTACATACCCCACTTCGCCTGCAGAAAGCTTGTCAGCCTGCACCATATCCGGCTTAAACACGCCCACTTCATCAACCTCATATACTCTATTTGTTCCCATCATTCTGATTTTCATTGAAGCATAAATTTCTCCATTAACAACGCGAACATATGTAATCACCCCTCTGTATGTATCAAATTTTGAATCAAAAATTAAACATTGAAGAGGCGCATCTACCTGTCCCCTGGGATAAGGAATTCTATCTACTACTGCTGACAGAATCTCCTCTGTGCCAATCCCTTCTTTTGCGCTTGCCAATATGATATCCTTATTATCCAGTCCGATATTATTAAGCTGTGTCTTTACCCCTTCTATATCTGCATGATTCTGGTCTATTTTATTTATTACTGGAATTACTGTTAAATCCGCAGACAATGCCAGATAAAGATTTGCCATTGTCTGCGCTTGAATACCCTGCGCAGCGTCTACCAGGAGAATCGCTCCTTCACAGGCCTTCATGCTTCTTGATACTTCATAGCTAAAATCCACATGACCTGGAGTATCTATAAGATTCAATATATAGGACTTGTTATCACTGTGCTTATAATCTATCCTTACCGCTCTGGCCTTTATTGTTATGCCGCGTTCTC